>JAQBNS010000048.1 GCA_028288405.1 Chitinophagaceae bacterium | reverse complement strand
GTCGAAACCATTGATAGGTACCGGATGCATTTATCTTTGTAAGATATCCCTGCTGTGGGTGTGTACCAGACAGTAATCCACCCATAGGCGTTATGGGATTAGGAAAGACGGGGATTTCATCTGTGTTACCTACCAGGTATAAATTGCCTGAGGCATCTTTGCTCATACCAAAAGGAAGTACGTCATAAGTCGCTACACTCATGAGGTTTCCCCAATTCCATTTCTGAGCATAGCTCTCCTCTGTAAACAGTGTACTGCAAACGGTAAGGGAAAAAAAGAAAATCATCTTCACTCTTCTCATACTATCTTTTTTGTTTTGTTATGCTCGCCAAATTATTCCAAAGGCTTTTTAACAACGTTTGTTCTTGATTCACGAATGGTCATGACACCGCGTTCGGTCTCTTTCTTCACACGGATCAAACCGCCTTCTTCGTCGTACTCATAAATGGTTGCGTAATTGTTTTCGTCCAGCTCAGCCCATAGACGAAGGGAAATCGGATCGTACACATAAGACTTCATGTTCGACAAAAACGGATGCACGCGCACATCGTCAAAGTATACCGGGTTGCCGGAGTTATTGTTCAGCCTGACTTCTATCGTCGTAGAGTTGGCAGGTATCGTGAACACCGTATCTATACGCTGCCATCCGTCGATGATGTCCCCTTTCGGAAGGAACGGACCTAAGGTTGTTTCCACACCACCAAAGTACAGGGTAGCTGAAGTATTCGTATAAGTCGTTGCAGTATTATTAGAGGACTCGTTCACCCAAACACTCAATACATATTGCCTGTTTTCAAACGGAGCAAAAGAACTCAAGCAATCCCTGCAGGCATCGCCCTTGTCTACATCAATATTGAAAATCGTACTGGCTGTAGTCGCTTTACCGATACATTCACTATTCGCACAGTTGAGCGCATTACGCATTTCTGTCACTGCTTTCAGGGTCACACGGAAAGAAGCACAAGGTTGTGTAGAATTCGTATTGAAGTTTACATTCTTGATCTTGAAACTAAATGTGATACTCGCATGCGGCTGAATGACCGGAAGCAACCATAAATATTTGGTACTGCCATCCGGCAAGTTTTCCGTAATGATCGGTGCATAAGGTGTAATGCCGCTGGTGACCAGCTGAATGCCGGCAGGCACGATGAAAGCCATGTAACGCTTAGCACTTGGAAGATTGGTGCCCAGCGCAGTTTCTCCTGTATTGGTTACAACAATGGTTACTGTAGACTGGTTGTTCTCCTGATCAAAAGGAGTGGAGGTCATGCTGATCCCCATCTGATCCAACGGATCCAGACCATTGATTCTGATTTTTTGTTGTGAATACAAATCAATAGGATCTCCGCAGTTGGTTGTTCCATGAATATGAAACAGGATAGGATCGTTGGGATCATACGCACAGGTAAGATTTAATGGAAGCTGTATGTATAATTTGTTTTGTATAAATCTACTACCTACTAAACTACCTGTATTGAAACCTTTAGTATTAGAAGGATCTTTAAGAGGAGAACAGTTTGAGAGATTCCAACTTGCTATATTATTCGATATGTTACCACAATGTACATCATCAAAGAGCGCATAAGAAGGTAAGTTTGGACTTACAGGCAATGCTGTAAGTAAAGAACCCGTGGTATAAGTAATACCATCCGGTAAAGTAGCTGTCACTTGTATGTCTCCCATGTCTGCATATTTCGAACTCAATAAATCGATTTCGTAGACTAAAGGCTCACACACATTTTGCAAGGGGTCTCCCAGTTTATCAATGGTCTCCTGTAAGTTGGCCGTTTTATAACGCAGGTATAAAATACTTGACTGCAAAGGATTCAAGCAATCGCTGCCTTGCCTGTTAGACGGATAACCGGAGAAGCTCCAGTTGGCATAAATATCTATTGCATCTACGACATCACTGACACAAGAATTGTAAGAGGCATTGACCTGAATGGTTTTACAGGTATTCACCGGAATGTTCCCGATTTGATACAAAACACTGTTGGTGCCGTAGGTACTACTGATTGGAATATGTGAGTTGTTTGATAAATCTGTCGCATAGGTAAATGTGATGTTGCCAACTCTTGGTTCCAAGGCTACCCAGGTATTGTTCGCATCGCCCTGCGGGTTTCGTACCTGATTATTACAGATCTGTACAGGCCAGCTCACCTGACTGCTTACTCCTTCTTGTGTGGATTCCGGGTTAATGGTAAGGTTTGCCGTGGAGACATCGTATGTCACATCGTTAACCGAACCTGAGGTCATTTGTATGTAAGCCGGGTTATCCGTGTAATCAAACAAACTATAGGTTATTGAAATGCCCATGTTCGTATTGGTCGGGTTAGCGAAACAATCACGCTTTACATTGAAAGTGAAGAATTCATAGATGTTGTTGTTCGACGTCGCTGTGTTAGCAAACACAGGCCACTCATCTCCTTTCGTCCATTGGTACGTGCTGCCTGATATAAGGGACGGAGGATTGATGTCAAACTTAGGAGGGTAGTTGTTCGGACCTATTACATAATATTTACCTGCCCAGGCATTGGTAATCGAAGCAGGTGCAAAACTGTAATGAGGAGCCAGGGTATAGGTAGCCGTTCTCAATTTTGCATACGGCCTGAATTCATTTGGGAAATCATCCGCATCGCCGCCATAGATAGCATAACTGATCGGCATGGACTGGACATTATAAGTAATCGGTGCATACCAGGTCTGAGCATAGGTTCCCAGCACAACTATTGTCATATCATCACCAAAACTTTGACAATCTTCTTTTTCAGAAGATGCATTCAGGCCATAGTGATTCGCACGGAAACTGGTAAGCTCGTTCTGGCCGGTATTCATGCCGGTAGGACCTCTCCCTCTTACTCTATACCTTACTTGCAAATCAATCTGATCTCCCGAAGCAAAGCTACTTTTGCAAGAGGAAGGCACAGCAAAGTCATAGGTAAATGTTTTATTATCCGGAGATCTTGTAATGACAGGTGTTACGCTTGTAGGGCAGACCGTAACGACAGGTGTAGTGCCTGGAGTAGTAATCGTAAAGTATGCATCTAAAATTTCCAGCACTTCAGGACTTGATGAAGACGGATAGAAAGGTACCGTATAATAGATTTCTACATGCGCATTATTGTAAGACTTATTATACAATGCGCCTTTGGCAGTTGCCAATAAGGTATCGTATTCGTATGCCGCATTCAAACGGTAATTGTCTTTCTGATTTGCAGCAACAATATCCTGGTAACGCAAACGATGTACTTGTTGCAACCTGAAGTCTCTTTCAAAATAATATTGCCCTGCTGCAGGTTTTACATAACCCATACTTGTCCGGTCAACAGAGAAACTGGTCGTTGCATAACCGTCACAAGTAAGGCAATGGTTGTAAATTAATTTATTGGTACAACCAACAGCAAAATCACATGATGTACAGGTCGGGTCTGATTTCCAGGACATATTCCATTGCAACGTTCCGGTAGGATCAACAGTACCCGTGGTAGGGCAATTCAACGTTAAGTCCATTTTATATTTCCCATTCCAGTTTCCACCTTGAATAGTCATCGTGGTGCCACTGATCGTTACAGGGAATTGATACTGTGTTCCTCCGGCATCTATCCAGGTCACCGTGCTTCCTGTATACGTATAACCCGTCGGTAACTCAATAACGGAAGTAAAAGCTGAGTTTGAACCGTCCGCAGAAAAATATCCGCTGAACGATGCCGTTCTATTCACTAAAAATTCATACGAACCTGTCTGACCGTTGACCAGATCTGTCGGTCCTTTGATGCTTTGAGTACCGGGATAAGAATAGAACTGTACATTCGCCAATTGAGGATAATACGACTGCAAACAGTTGTCCTTGTAATTAGGTCCTGCCTGTATGTAGCCATTTTGATAATCTGTACAACTGGAGTAAGAACTTTGGCATATCGGTGTGTATGTAAAAAATAATCTTACACGGTCGTTACCCAATACATCGTCATAAAAACCATCGTGATCTAAATCTTCCAGTCCTCCGGGGCCATCAATATCTGTAGTCAACAGATCTTGAAAACCGATATAGTTCGATCCGGTATAAACTTGCATCAGGTAAGCAGGTAAAGCCACATAGGAGCTGGAGCTGTTATTCCATATTTTGAAATTTGAAACGGAGGAAGCACTGTAGTTATAATAAAATGTAAAATTCAGATCCACGATACGATCTGCCTGAGGATTGCCGGTTAATCCGTTGTTATAAATGGACAAGGGAACATCCTGTGTTGCTGTTTTACAAAGGCTCAACTGAGGGTTTCCTTCGAAATCCCAATAAACACTGGAATTACCATGAGGAACCAACACATAGTTGCTTGCCTGTGCATTATTGCTTATAGGATTACAAATAGCATTGTCACATCCCCACGTGATCTTATAATCCGTCTGAACCGTCGGCGTACAACTGATCACTTTAACAATATCCTCTACATAAAATACTTCATCTTTGTCCAGGAAAGCATCCCCGTTTCCAGCATTGCCAGAAACAGCATTGGATGCCGCAGAAAAATCTGTGATGGTTACTACCAGATAGGTATTCGTACTTGTAGTCGGTGTAAGTGTAACACCATTGATCTTGACACTGCTGTTCTGAATATAATTCTGATACTGAATAGTCAACGTCATCTTGGAAAGCTTGCCAAATCCCGTATTCCTTATTTTCAATTTACGCGTCAGCACATCGCCGATAAATCCCTGCTGTGAAGCGGTTGCAGGATCATTTGCTATATCGATATCCGCATATAAGACATTGTAGCTGGGGGATCCGTTAAGCTCTAGTTCTGAATAAGAAGTGGACGAAGAAGAAGGAATTAGTGTGTAAGAAACCTGCGTATTATTTTTTACAATCGGCGCACTACTTGTGTTTCCTGTATTCTGACCCAATGAAGCCAGGATTGAGCAATTCGCGTTAGCTTGAAACGTTACTGTTTTCGTAGCACCCGGTGCCAATGTACCCAATGCAAAATCGGGATTGTAACTGCTGTTTACATTGATCAGCGTCACATCATTGGTACTGCTTCCTAATGTACCTGTTATGTATTTCATACCAGAAGTCATGTGAGGATTTAAAACGGCATTGTATACAGTCTGTGAAGTAGACGTGTTTTTCACTGCCACTGAAAAACCGATGGCTGTTTCACATACCGTAAGATTACCTGAAAAACTGGTCGTAATGCTTAAGTTACTTTGTCCATAGGACATCGTACATAAAGTCACTGGAAGAAATACGCTAAAAAGAAATTTAAAAATCGTTTGCATCTTCATCATCGCTTATGAATTTCCAAAAAGGAATTAATAATTTATTGAATTAAAACAGATTGAACTGGTGATGTATTGCCGCTTTTATCGGTAGCCACAACAATAAGGTATTTACCTTTGTAGGTGTGTGCCGGCATGCTTGCAGGAATCAGTGCCGTCGCTTTGTCGTTCAGTACGACTAATTTCAGAGAGTTGCCAACCAGAAAATAACCGGATTGTTCTTTTATCACCCGGTAAACTACGGCATCCTGGTCAATGACCGAAGATGTTCTTCCAAAACCAATCTTTATCGTGTTGATCGTATCAATAGCTGTAACACCGAATGTGCAGGAAGCATTTAGATTCGCAGTCGTTGTTGATACTTCGCTCATAGAAAGCAAAAAGGAACAAGTCGGCGCCGAAACTCTTCCCGGACTATTTTGAGCAAAGGAAAAAGAACATGATCCCAATAAAAAAATCACAACACTCCAATGCATTAAACTTCTAGTTCTATTCATTACCGTTCTATTTAATATTGATTGTTAATGTATTTTTTGGTAAACGCACTTTGATTCGGTGCTACTCTCAAGCTTCTTCGTCCTGTGTGAGATTTGCCATTATCTATGCCCCATGCTGCACTAGGTGAAGTGGTCCTGTAGCTGAAGTGGTCAGCGATACAACCTGCATAATCATAGTCTTCAAAATTATCAAAAGCCAGTTCTCTGTATTGTGCGTTGTTACCAATCGCTACGGCAAAGGAATTGTTGTATCCGTATACTGCCGCAGAATAACGACCGAGGGCATCTCTGTTTTCTACTTCATAACCGAAAGGACTAAACTCCGTAACTTCCGTGGCAAATTGCCATTTGTCTTTATTCGGTGCAGACCAATCTCCTGCTTTCGAAGAAGCCGGTGGTGCCCAGAACGGAACATAAGAAGCGTAAACTCCGTCTTTACGTATATTGGTATTGTTATTGGCTACAGCTTGTGTGCGCTCAGTAAGATAGACCCAATTTCTATTTGGTCTCCACAGCCCAAGCAATCCATTTAGGTAAGGGTTAGAAGCCCCCGCTTGAGAAGTAACCGGATTGAATCCGCAATCTGCGCAGAATGTTTTCCAGAACTCACTATATTCCACAGCACTTGCATTCAATATTTTATTGAAGTCAAGACGATCAAAGGAACCGTTTCCATCAACATCCACCATAGGATTCACCAAAGTAGTTACCGTACCAACAGAAGTGGTTTGCAAATTCCTTCTTCCGGAACGAAGCACTTTAATTATATATAATTGACTCAAATCAGGTGCCTGACCGGTACGATCTACTATAGACAAACTATTGCTTCCAACAGTAAGTACAGAATACACTTGAGGTTTATACTTCACTTTTCTATCCGCAGGATCAATATACATTAACATCAATTCGTCTCCCTTTGTAAAATATTGCGGAGCATTGTTAACACCTGATGTCAATAGAACAGGAGTTTTCAATGTGAAACCGACATTCTTATACGACAAGCCCATTTGATCGTAAGTCCAGTGCGCCGGATAGTTGAAGTTGTATATAGGATCATCAAACTGATTGGTTGTCTCTGTCAACAATACTTCCCCTGTTTCTTTATCCCATAACAAATTTTTAGTGGTCACCGAAGCTCCCAGATCATGTGCGATCGTTTTTTCCAGGACGCCATAACGATTAATTACTTTGGTCATCACAGCAGTATTGAAAGCCTTTGCCTGTGCATTGAATGAAGGCAAAATATCCGGAACGAAAATAGGAACCGCTACTGTAAGGAACATGTCCAGATTGACTTGCACTCCACCACTGACAGAAATGCTGCTCGATGAACGCATGTCCGTTATTACGTCTACATCGACGCCCATCAGATTGGAAGAAATAAATTTATTGTTGTCTCCCGGATACTTCGACATCACATTGACATTATTATCCAGTTTAATGGTTTTTAATGTCTGTGTTGTATGAAGGTATGGAGCCGTGCTGCTCGCATTGGTTTTGTATTGGTATTCCACTCCTGAAATGGCCGCGTCATTGCCTTCCTGATATACCCAATCTGCCTTCGGTTTGCCGTGCATGTCGTTTAACTCCACAACATATCCCTGGGATACATTCATGTAATCGAACAATTGTATTTTAAACAACTTCAGAATATCGTTGACCTTTGAAGGTCTTGTGTCAATACCGGTACGTTTGGTAATCGTTGGGAAATCTTTAGCCGTATAAAACTCGTGTACCACTTTACCCGTCGCATTTCCTTTTACATTATTAAACTGAAGATTTTTAACAGTAACCTTACTGTAACCCACAGAAGCCGAAGGGAAAAATGATTCTCCAAAAGGCTCTTCCAAATAATAGGTATTGGAAGGGGCCAACAATAAAGATTGTGTTTGGAAGATCGGTGTTCTCATCGCATTCTCATCTCCGCCCGGAAGAGGCTCATAAGCAGCAACACCGCTACTGATTACCCTTTGCTCTCCTTCTACTGTGATCGTTTGAGTGTAGTCATACTCTTGACCATACTTACTGTTTTCATAATTAGATTGTCCGGCAAGACTGCTCCACTGATCGTTTAATACAATCCGTTTCACACGATGACCTCCTCCTAATTTTTTACCAATCGGATTGTATAAACGAATCCATGATTTTTCTTTTACAAATTGTTTTCCGAAATCTTCATTGCGCATGCAACGATTGAATCCTCCGATGAATTGCTGCACAGCCGTGAAGGTTGATACCAACGCTTGAAGAGCTTGTGAACTTAACTTATCGGACGGATCAGGTTGTTTAAACGCTATTTTAGGCAAATACAAACGGCTGAATTGCCAAGCCGCAAGACTGATGGGATTGACTTCATCTCCTCCGCCATCTAATTGTACTCCTGTACCTTTTATACGTACATACGCATACTTAATGTCTCCCGAAGTAGGCACCACTGCACCGTATGAATCATTGCTGTTAAAAGAAACATAACCCGGTACATATTCATATGCCGGATCTTTGCCCGGTTGTTGTAAATTCACCAGGAAGCGGAAATACATGTTCGGCATTTTCTTAATGTAATCCCTACTGATGATATGGTCTGCAGCAGCCTTACTCGTTCCTGCCGGTATAGGATTTTGAAGTTGGAAGTATACATAGGAATAACTTGCACCATTACCTCCTTCCATCAACGGACTATTGTTAATCGGTGTAGACGCTCCGGTAGACGTACCGTCCCAATTGCTAATCGGACTCTTGCTCGTACCCGAAATCTTAAACATCTGCATCGCGGCCCTATCCTGCACATAAGCATAATCATCCGCTTCATAATCCACTGTAATCTTACCTCCGGAAGGCAACTGTATTTCATTCATGCACCAAGCTCTCGCATAGCGGTTGGCCTTTGTTGTATCCTGATCTACGTAAGGGTACTCCGATGTGCTGAGTGGCGTAGTCGCCATATTATCGGTATCATAACAATTAGGCGTGCCGTCATTAGGTTTGTAATTGCCCCAACGGTCGTATCCTTTAATGTTGTAGTTGAAGTTTGCATTTTTATAATCGTAATTGAACTTATAAGCATTCATCTTTCCTTTGAAGGATTTGCCATAAGTAAAATAAATGCTCTTCAGCGTGAGTTTACCTTTACCTGTAGTAGTATTGCCTAATGTGTTCTCAATACCGGTACATAGAGAATAATCATAAGAAAAATTGACTATTTTAATCGGTGTGGCATTCGCCCCATTTTTAATTTTGTCAGGTTTGGAATACAGTTCTATTCTTACCAAACGTTTCATACGGTTATTGTTGGCATTGGCATCCGCACCGCCGTTCTCGCCTTTTACTCCTACACCATCTAAACGATCTTCCAGAATAAATTCGGCTACATGTGTTCTCGTTTCTATAGAATGCACATACCACAAATCTTTTCTACCGTATACATAACTGGCTTTATCATCTGTGAATTCATTGTCATTCTTCGTGCTCTTAAAGCCTTCATTATAGTTAGCTGTATTTTCCAGGAATGGCACTCTCCACTGATATCCTTCTATTCTGCTGTAATTTATTTTAGTGTATGAACCAAAATCGTCATCCGTAGGACCATCGCCGGTTAAATCTACATAATCTGAAGAAGCCACTGTGGTCAGCATGAAAGAGTGAGCATATCCCGGAATTGTATTGCTCTCGAAATAATTGTCGAGACCACGGTCATTATTAGATGAATTGTTATTATCCGGATTATAACTGGTCAAACCCGTTGCACAATTTGGACTCGAACTTTCAACAGAAAAAGTGACTTCCTTTTGATAGGTATTGTAGGCAGGTATACCATAAAAATACCTCGCTCCATCCGGTCGCAACACTGCAATTTCCGACAAGTGATGAGCCTTGCGGTCATTGTCAATTCTGGCTACCGGATCATATGTGCTATAACCCGTCGTAGTTAAATTGTGGTCGTTAAACTTATAATCTTTAATAACTTTTTCTAACGCAAAGTTTTGTGCTTCTGCTGCAGTAAGAAAACTGATGTTCTGATTCCTTGCCTGACGATCGGATTTATATACCGGTCCGCTATTTAAATCAATATCAGTCTGACCGTTGGTTAATTTTTTAGAAGGATAATAATCCAATCCTACTTGATTCAATTTAATGCGATAAGGCTCAAATCCACCAATATTATTTAAGAACTCATTCGACACATTCGGATTTAATTCTCCTGCTTGTTTGAAATAAACCGGTTCATAAGCAGGATTGCTGGCATCACTTGCTCTGAAGTCTAATAATCTGTCTACACCGCCAAGAGTAGGCCAGCTTCCGTCTCTACTGACGGTTACAGCAACATTTAAATCTGTTCCGAAGTGAACCGCATTACCCAATCCAACTTCTCCCCCCAAACTGATACTGCCATCTCCTAAGCTTACAGTCAATGGATCGTGCACTACACCTATATCATTGCGGTAAGGACGATAAGTCCCTCCAATACCTTGACCCGATACACTGTACACATCATAGGTGTAATTGGTCAGTGCCAGATTGGTTGAATATTTTTTATTGAATGGTTCATCTTTTTCTCTATTGAAGTCATGCATCGCATGATCTTCCAAACCATGCCTGAAGTTGTGAGAATACAAATAACCATATGCACTGAATGTTTTACTTTTTGTAAGCAATTGCTGTCTGGAATAGTACCCGTTTAGGTAGGCATTAGCATCTAAACCAAATATCTCTCCACCAATATTAGATTTGAAAGTACCACTGAGATTGCTCATTGGAAATTCTGCAGCCGGAGCATGAGTCGGAGTAGCAAATGTAAACGTGTAACTACCCGACTTAGAAAATGCTCCTTTTCCCGTTTTCTTATCTGCACCTCGAGAAGCAGATCCTCCTAAGGTAAGAGACTTTAAACCTTCTCTGGAATTGATGGATAATCCGATTGATCCACCTACATTATAGTCTCTTTTTGTTTCTTCCTCTCTTTTGCTTGAGAATCCTACACTCGGAGAAATATCTACTCCATTCGCAGAACTGGCACTAAAGCCTAATCCGGCTGTAGCGGATGTACCTGACGAATTAGAGGCGCTGATACTCGGTTCAAAACTAATTCCAAATCCAACACCGTTGTAATTGTTATAGTTAAAATCTAAGCCCCCGCTAATTTTAAGAAAATCAAGTCCGAATACTTGTATACCTCCACCCACTTGAACACCGTAGGTAATGTTAGGTCTCATGTTTTTTTCTTTTATGATTCCATCACCATTGAAATCATCGGGTAAGCTTCTCATGTTACGGTTGATCACTCCCGGATTAATGTTCCATCCCAAGCCAACCCAGCTGGCTTCTTCATCTGTGGTAGCACCACCGTTATAACTAATATTGATGGGATAACCTCCAACGTCCATCAAAGGAATATTATAGGTGAAATCTCCGGAAAACATATTCACCATTTCCGATGTACCTATCGGTTCAAAACTTTGAACCTCCGGTTGGCTTGGCCCGCCGGTCAAGGCATAGGCTGCAGGAACAGGTAGTACAACTTCTAACAGAAAAATAAAGGTCATCACCATGGCGATGCCTTTGTACACTTTCAACTTTCTCTTTAATGAAAACATCTTAACCCAGTTTTAATTTAGGTATACTATTCAATATTGATTTATCAATGCGAAGCTTAACAATACCGGCACCAAATATCCGGTCATAAAAAACAAGTGTTTTATCAGAATTGGTTGTTTCAGCTATTTTTGAAACATCTCCTTTTCGTTTCTCAAAGCCTAAAATGATCTTGGCCTTAGATTGCAACCCATAGGCCCTTTCAAAATGACTCATGCGGCAGGTCAGCGTATCTTCGCCTTCTAAAAGGATAACATCGTGCTGTACCTTAAATGAATAATACTCTATGCGAGCAAAATAATCCTCTGTAGAATTGAGATCGTATCGTAATAATTCTTCCGTACCGTCGTCTGAACGTTCAATGGTCAACGTGTAATATTGCAGTCCACTATACTCTCCCAGTTGCTTTTTAAAATTCATAGTATTCGCTGAAGCACTGTCCAGATCCTTTAATACAACGTAGTCTAACGGTTTGTAAAAAGCTGTATAGGTATAATTATCTATGGTGTTACTACACACTAAGCCATGTTCTGGATTTTCTACCCAATGAATATAATCGGCCGGAAGAAGTTCTTCAGGTGGCGTAGAAAAAAGACCTGTCAAAACATTTTCTTGTGGTTGATTTATTTCATTCAACTCATTATTCTTCGTGCTACAAGCAAGAAGAGAACAAACACACAGGATCAAAAAATAAAAAGCTGTTTTCATTTACTTGTGATTTCCTTGGTATCGGCTATTGGCAAACTCCAATATTTCATCCGTTAAATCTTCGGCTTCATCTGCATACATGATTTCTCCGCTGTTAGTAGTTCCGAAAACCATGTTGTAGGAATGGGCCTGTCCGTAATCCTTTACATATTGATTCAATTGTTTCCAAACCTGATCGGTATATTCCTTGGCCACCTTATCATAAGTCTCAGTAAACTGTTTTTCCTTAAACAGGTATTGTTGCTCGTAGGTACGAAATTGACTAACCTCCGCTTCCGTTTTTTTCTTACCGCCCAATTGCTCTGCTCTGAATTCCAGATCAAGCCTTAAACTATCCAGCACAGATTTTTTCATGTGCTCGATCTTTGTCAATTCCTTTTCTAATTCTTTTTTATAAACAAAATCTGCAAATAATTGTTTGTTATTGACATATGCGAGTTTTGGAGAATTAAAGTAATTCCATACACTTATGGATAAAGCCATCAACGCAATGACCAATACACTCACCAACCAACCTTTATTCTCTTTCATTACTTTATCTTAAATCTTAAAACCCACTTTTCTTTTTTCGAATTCAAGACTTCCAAAGTATAGTACTTCCCGGAAGTCAATGATGCAACATTTAGATCAAATCTATTATCTCCAATGCTGGCATTTAACGGAGCCAATGATACTTGTGCGCGTTGATCATCGTAGACGCGATAGACAAGTGTACTCCCACTTGGAATCGCATACTCTTCTTCAAACTTAAAATGCAATTTGCTATCCGATACTAAATAATAGTTGCCGTCTAAACTATGTTTCAAAGAAACATAAGAATCACCCGAGGCTGTAGGCTGAAGAATGATCACCTGTTGTGTAATCGTAGAACAACCCGGACATGTAACATTCACTGTATATGTACCGGCAACCAAGCTAGTAACAGAAGAGGTAGTGGCAAAAGTGGTTGTGCCACTCAACCAGGCATAAGTACAACCGCTGTTAGAAGAACTCCCGGAACAAGTACAATTGAAAAAAGGTGCTGCACTGGTAGTGCCATTTGACTCTACACCATTGGCATCACAAATACTAACATTACCGGATAAGTTTACACCATACTGCAATGTCGTGTTGGACGATACTTTAATCAAGGAACAACCTGATCCCAATCCTGAAACCGTTGAACTTCCATTAAGTAAAAGATTGACGGTGCTGATTTCAGATCCACCATAGGATTTGAAAGTGCTTCCGCCATTTATGGTCATTGTACCCGTAGAAAGTTTTATAGAACCGTAGTTGTTAAACAAACCATTGTTGATGTACGAACCATCAATATTGAAATGGCAGTTATTGGTAAAAGTAGCCGGTGAATTATTATTAAAATCCGTCTTTACATAAAGTGTTCCGCCGTTGGTAATGCTATTGTAATTGGTAAGACTTCCAACCAATACTTTCAAATTTTTAGTATTAACCAATGCTCCAGCGGAAGAGATACTTAGATTCCCTGTGTTCAGGTTAAAATCTCCGTGATTGTACAAGTTGCCATAAATAGCTAATCCATTACTGACATTGGTCGTTCCATAATTATAAAAGGTTGACCCATTTGAATTGATAGCCAAGTTGGAAAAGTTAGCCGTACCCAATACAATGATTGTTCCGCTATTAAAGGTAAGAAAAGAAGGAGTGGCCTGACCGTAAATAACTACCGTTCCGCCATTCAATGTAATGCCATTTGTAAAATTAGAAGAGGTGATGCAATACTTGGTGCCCGTTGCTACTGTAATATCAACTGAAGTGCTTACCGTTTGCGTACAAGAAGCTAAAGTCTCTGTACTTGCAACAGGTGCCGAACATTGATAGGTAGAAGCTACATTAACTTGAGCAGTAGCCGTACCATCTGCACCTCCGTTTGTTGTCACATCTGTTTTAGAAACAGTAAGCGTACATTGAGCCTGTGATTGCTGTACAACGAAAAAAAAGAGTAGGGTAATAAAAGCTATTTTAAAACTCTTCATTTTAAATATGAATAAAAGTAAAAAACATTATTGACCAGGTATTCTAAAAACAAAAATCTTGTGTTGTAAAAAAACAAACAAAAACTCTGAACGTACAAATCTAAAAAAAATCAGTTTATAAAAAAATATGCTTTTCTAAATGAAAAGTGCAGATGTTTAAACATCTGTTTTTTATATCAAACTATGAATTGATTATCAGTAATTTGTAATTTTTGAGTGTGCTATTAAAATGAGTTTTTATAAAAAGATAATTGAAATTGGAAGCAAAACTTTGTGTTTTATTTCACGGTTTCCGCATATATCTTTTCATCAAAGCCCACAGCAACAATTTTATCCTTTTTCTCAATTACCGGTCGTTTGATGATACTGGTGTTTGCCATCATCACAGCAATCGCAGCTTTTTCATTGGTCACAGAAGCCTGCGTTTTTTCATCCAGCTTTCTCCAGGTTGTACCTTTCTTATTGAGCAATACTTCCCAACCCACCTGGGCAGACCAGGCTTTCAGCTTACTTTCCGTGATGCTTTGAGTTTTGTAATCGTGAAAGTCAAAGGCGATCTTATGCGCCGTTAACCAGGTTAAGGATTTCTTTACCGTGTCGCAGTTTTTGATGCCGTATACAGTGATGTTGGACATGTTAGAAAGGGTAATAATGTGAAGGGTGAGCAGTGAAGAGTGAACGGTGAATGTTTGCTTACTCTTCACTGTTCACCCTTCACAAAATCAATCTAATACGTTAGAATTAGGACCGCTTTCAGAACCACTCTTATTTAACTTACTATTCTTCTTTCCATAAGCGAAATACACCACAAAGCCCACAGCCATCCAGGCAAACAGACGGATCCAGGTATCAAGTGGCAGGGCATACATCAGGTAGCAACAAACCAAAATACCCATAATAGGAACAAAAGGAACCCATGGTGTTTTGAACGCACGTGGTAGATCGGGACGTGTTTTACGAAGGACTAAAATGCCAATGCATACTAACACAAAGGCTAGCAAAGTACCAATGCTGCACATTTCACCCACTATAGATACAGGTACAAATGCAGCGAAAAGACTGACCAGAACAGCAAACAATAAGTTGGATTTCCAGGGTGTCTGAAATTTAGGATGTACATCAGAAAATAGCTTTGGAATCAGACCGTCTTTGGACATCGAAAAGAAAACACGCGATTGTCCCAGCAAAAGAACAAGTATAACAGAAGAGTAGCCCGCTAAAATAGCTATGATGATCAACTCTTGCATGAAACCATACGGAGTAGCAGCAATAGCAAGGGCTACAGGAGCGGCTTCGTTTTTGAAATTTTGATAATTCTCCAAACCCGTCATCACATGTGCAAACAATACATACAAAATCGTACACACTATCAATGAACCCATGATGCCAATCGGCATATCGCGTTGGGGATTCTTCGCTTCCTGTGCAGCGGTAGACACCGCATCAAATCCAATAAAGGCAAAGAATACAACAGCAGCACCGGTCATAATACCCGTCCAGCCGAAGTTTTCAAATGCACCGGTATTAGCCGGAATGTAGTTGGCATAATTGGCTTCGTCAATGTAGCTCCAGCCCAAAGCAATGAACACCACAACTACCGTGATCTTCAGCGCTACAATTACTGCATTGAATCTCGCCGATTCTTGTATCCCTCTAATCAGGATCAATGACATCAGAACAGTTATAAATACCGCCGGTAAGTTCATGATCCCCGACACTTCTACACCATCAATCTTTACCGTCTCAAACGGTGACATCATCCAACGATACGGAATATGAGCGACATGCCACTTCTCCAACAATTTAATCAAATACCTGGACCAGCTGATTGCCACAGTTGCCGCACCCACAGCGTATTCCAGAATCAAGTCCCAACCGATTGTCCAGGCAATCAATTCTCCCATTGTTGCATAAGAGTACGTATAAGCACTTCCGGCAACGGGTATCATAGACGCAAACTCTGCATAGCATAAACCTGCAAAGGCACAACCCGAAGCCGCTATGATAAAAGATATAGTAACCGCAGGCCCCGCATTATTCGCCGCCGCAATACCGGTTAGTGAAAACAGGCCTGCTCCAATAATCGCTCCTACGCCCAGTAAAATCAAACTAAAGGCTGTTAAGCTTTTCTTCAACTTCGCACCTTCATCGCTTTCTTTCAGGATGCTTTCAATGCTTTTTGTTTTAAAAAATGAATTGGACATGGCTTTTTGTTTGGGTACGACTTTAAAAATAGTGATTTTTTGGAGAAAGTGATGATTTTATTACAGAAGATCCTATATCCTATTGCCTGTGTTAGGGATCGAGTGGAAAGCCCGAAGTGGGCAGGCCTTAGCGCGTGGGCGGACTTGAAGCGAGAGCCCGGCCCAGCATTACCGCTGTACTCACAACAATTAATTGTTTGCGGGGCAACACCCAAAACAACATAAAGCTTGAGGCCCATTTCCTCCTTCTATTTAAAATCCAATTTAACCTTCTCTTAACAATCTTAACTTACACGCACTTACTCCATTATAGACTATGCCTTTACCAAAAAAATCCATACCTTTGTCCCCTGATTCTATTCTCCCTGACTTATGATTGGAACACAAAACATCACGCTGCGATACGGCAAACGAACGCTATTTGAAGAAGTAAATATAAAATTCACTCCAGGCAATTGCTATGGATTGATTGGTGCGAATGGCGCCGGCAAATCTACTTTTCTGAAAATCCTTTCAGGAGAGATCGATCCCTTGAGCGGCAAAGTAGAAATTACACCGGGAGAACGCCTCGCTTTCCTGAAACAAAATCACTATGAGTTTGACGAATACCCTGTATTGCAAACGGTAATCATGGGTCATAGCCGCTTGTACAGCGTGATGCAGGAGAAAGATGCTTTGTATGCAAAACCAGATTTCTCTGATGCGGATGGTGTAAGGGCTTCAGAGCTGGAAGCAGAATTTGCAGACATGAACGGCTGGAACGCAGAATCAGAAGCGGCGGAATTGTTGAGTGGATTAGGTGTTACAGAAGCACACCATTACAGCTTGATGAGCGACATGGAAAACAGCCTAAAGGTCCGTGTGTTACTGGCTCAGGCCATTTTTGGTAATCCGGATATTCTCTTGCTCGATGAACCTACCAATGACCTGGACATTGCTTCTGTACGTTGGTTGGAAAACTTCCTGGCAGATTTTAAAAATACAGTCATCGTGATTTCCCATGATCGTCACTTCCTGGATCAGGTGTGTACACACGTGGCTGACATTGACTTTAGCAAAATACAACTCTATACCGGTAACTATAGTTTCTGGTACGAATCCAGCCAGCTGGCTTTGAAACAACGTTCTGATCAAAACAAAAAAGCAGAAGACAAGCGTAAAGAATTACAAGACTTCGTGGATCGATTCAGTGCCAATGCTTCCAAGTCCAAGCAGGCCACGTCTCGTAAGAAGTTATTGGAAAAAATTACGGTAGATGAAATCAAACCCTCCAGCAGAAGATACCCGGGTATACAATTTAAAAGCGAACGCGAAGCCGGTGATCAATTGCTGTCTGTAGACGGTTTGTCTAAAAAAGTGGACGGCAAATATTTATTCAAAGACCTTAGCTTTACCATCAATCGTGAGGATAAAGTAACGATACTAAGCGACGACAAACTGGCTGTTACAGCATTATTTGAAATTCTTGCAGGTAACGACAAAGCAGATAGCGGTTCCTTCAAATGGGGTGTCACTACCACTCAATCTTATTTCCCAACAGACAACTCTCCTTTCTTTAAAACGTCTGACAACCTGATCGATTGGCTGAGACAATTTTCTGTCAACAAAGACGAGACTTTTATCCGCGGCTTTTTAGGTAGAATGCTGTTCAGCGGTGAAGAATCATTGAAACAAAGCAGTGTATTATCCGGAGGAGAAAAAGTGCGCTGCATGCTTTCCCGCATGATGCTGGAATCTGCTAACGTATTGATGTTTGACGAACCGACCAACCACCTGGATCTGGAATCCATCACGGCCTTGAACAACGCGTTGATAGACTTTAAAGGAACCATTTTATTCAACTCGCACGATTATCAATTCTCCAACACCGTAGCCACCCGTGTCATTGAAATCGGACCGAAAGGATCGTTGGATAAACTGATGACTTATGAGGAGTTTGTAGACAGTGAATTGGTCAAGGAGCAGAGAAGTAGCATCTACGCTTAGTGCTTAACTTGTCTAGCCCCTAAATCCCCTGAAGGGGACTTTCATAAAAAAGCTCATTACATAAATTTTGTAATGAGCTTTTTCTTTTTACTTTACAGTCATAAATATCAATGCACCATTCCCCTTTAGGGGTTAGGGGCAAGACAGTATTTTATAAAAAGTCAAGATGAACATTCTAAAATCCATCCACCACATCGCCATCATCTGTTCCGATTATGAGCGCAGTAAAAAATTCTATACGGAAGTTTTAGGTTTCACTATCGTTCGTGAAATCTACCGCCAGGAAAGGGATTCGTACAAACTGGATCTTGCACTGAATGGCCAATACATCATTGAAATTTTTTCTTTCTCCAATGCACCACAACGTCTTTCACAGCCAGAGGCCTTGGGACTAAGACACCTTGCTTTTGCAGTCAGCAGTATAGAAGAAGGCAGAACTTATTTGAAACAACATGGCGTCGAGTCAGAAGCCATTCGTATCGATGAACATACGGGGAAGCGGTTTACCTTCTTTGCTGATCCGGATGGATTGCCGCTGGAGTTGTACGAAGTGTAGGTTATATACAATCCTTCCTGACCCCTAATCCCCTGAAGGGGACTTTGCTTTCGCTTAAAACAAAAAAGCTCATCACACAGTATATGCGATGAGCTTTTTTGTTTAGTAAGAACTTAAGTCCCCTTCAGGGGATTAGGGGTCAGACAGATGAAGTAACAACTTCTTAATAAAAAACCCTGCCCGATAATTCGAACAGGGTTTTTTTAGAGAGATTCTTATGTGATTACTTCACATTGAAAGAAGAAGTACCGATCAGGTTGCCGTCACCATAAAGCTCTACAGTGTATGCGCCTGAAGGATATTCAGATCCTTTCTTGTATTCGAAAGTGATTTGTTGATTGGTGTTATCAAACAAGATGCTTTCTTTCAAAGTATATGGAGATTCTTTGCCGTTCAATACGAAGAAACCACCACCGTCTGCTACATCAAACAATACTTTTCCTGATGCGTCGATTACACGGATAAACATTTGTTTCTTATCCTTTCTAGCTACTTTGTTATCATCCAATGTGAACGTAACTTTCAATTTATCCAGGTTCTTATTTTTGAACTCTTCTTTATCGAATTCTTTGCCTTTCGCATTCACCGCAACAATCTTAATATTATCAGCCCTAAGAACAGAAGCTATCGCTACTTTTTGCTCCAGGTCTGTTCTATTGGTGCGCAATGCATTGATACTATCGTTCATCACAATTTTCTCTTTTTGCAAAGTATCTACCTGAACAACTAAAGAATCACGCTCTTTACGAAGAGAGATAATCTCTTGTTCTTTTGTTGCCAAATCTTTGTTCAAACCGGCAATCATGTTGTTCAAGTTTTTGATCTTGCTTGCATTGCCTGCTTTAACTTGTTTGATGTATTCCTGCAGTTCATTGATTTTAGCATTGATGCTATCGTTGTTCTGACCTAACTCCTCGTTTTGAAGTTTAAGACTTTCATAAGCCGTTTGTAGTTCTTCTAAATCCTTAATCTTAGCTTGTATACTATCGCCCAATTCAAGAATTTCTGATCCTTGCTGTTCAATTTTATCTGAGTCAACAATTTTGTTGTATACCAGGTAGCCAATTACACCTAAAAGAACTAGGATGATAATTAGAAAAATGGAGCTCTTTCCTCCTGATTTTTGATTTGGGTTTTGTGCCATAAAGGGTTAAAATAAAATGATAAACCAAAGTAATGTATTTAAATGAATTTAACAAATCGCAATAATTCCTTTTTAAAGTCAGAAGGATTTTGCTTAAAAAATGATTAAACTGGGATTGCACATTATTCCCCACTTTGCATACCTATGAAGCGTTTTGATGTTTGTATCATTGGAGGAGGCCCCGCCGGATATGCAGCTGCTATGAGGGCTCTCGATTTTGATAAAAAGGTAGTTTTAATAGAAAAAAACAAGCTTGGAGGCGCCGGATTGTACAATGGTGCCTTGTCCTCTAAAACGTTTTGGGAGCTTTCTAAAGACATTTCTTCTGTCCGCAAGCGTATGGCACAATACCATACAGGACAGACCTTTGATGTATCTTTTCAACAAATATTGAACGAAGTTTGGGAAGGAATAGGGATACGTAAGTTTCAACTCGAAGAACAAGTTTTTCGCCTGCAGGAAAAAAAGCAGGAGCGCTTTGTATACCTGAACGGAACAGCTAAGTTTTTGAATGCAAATGAAGTAGAAGTAACATCCGGGCAAAGTGTAGAAACAATCTACGCAGAACATGTGATCATTGCCACCGGCAGCAGACCTCGTAAACTTCCTCACCTCCCGATTGATGAAAAAATTGTTGTGACGAGTGATGGGATTGAGTCTTTCAAAGAATTTCCTAAAAGCATGGTGGTCTTGGGTGCCGGCGTGATCGGTTGCGAATGGGCAACCATTTTCTCAAACTTCGGTTATACGAATGTTTTTATTATTGATAAAGCAGATCGCATTCTTCCCTTTGAAGATTACGATGTGGCCGACAACATCAGTAAGAACATGTCCAAACAAGGAATTGTCATTCACAATAACGCACAACTCGCTTCGATGAAAATCGTGGACGGTGAAGTAGAGTATGAGTTAGAGTACAAAGACGGCAGAAAAGAAATACACCGTGTAGAGAAAGCATTGGTTTCTATCGGGCGTGTACCTAATGTAGAAAACTTAGGTTTGGAAAATACCGGTGTACAAGTCAACAACGGCTGCATCGTTAATCAAGACGGTCAAACGAATATACCTAACATCTATGCCATCGGAGATCTCACGGCTGACGTGGCTTTGGTGAATGTCGCAGAAGTAGAAGGACGACATGTAATAGAGAAAATTTTTGGTAACAAGTCTGAGGATCTGGTATTGAATAATATTTCTACCATCATGTTTTTAAATCCTGAAGTAGCCGGTGTAGGCATTAATGAAATGCAGGCGCAGAAGAAAGGTCTGCGTTACCGTGTAGCCAGCATGAATTATGACCTGATTCCTCGTGCCATCGCGATGCGTGTCAACAATGGTTTTTTTAAAATTTTAGTAACCGACGACGACGACATGAAAATTCTAGGGATGCGTGCAGTCGGTGTGCATGCTTCCAGTGCTATACAAGCGGTGGCTTTGTTGATTTCTATGGACAAAGGCATTGAAGAATTGGCCGAATTGATTCATCCACATCCTTCTATCATTGAAGGTATCCAGGAATGCGTGCGTATGCTGCTGAAAAAATCCATCTTAAAACCCGAATTGTTTAAGGGAAGACTCAATTGCAAGGTCTGTGACGAGTTTGGCTGTACGCAAGACATTTATTTTGTCTAATTCATTGAACTATTCACAACAGGATGTAGTTTTACCTCCACACGATTTATTCGCTAAACAATAGATACATTCACTTTAACATTTACGACTATGTCATTACGCTTAGGAGATATCGCGCCGGACTTTACGGCAGAAACAACAGAAGGAACTATTTCTTTCCACGAATGGCTGGGCAACAGCTGGGGGCTTCTTTTTTCACACCCTTCCGACTACACTCCGGTTTGTACTACAGAACTTGGAGCTACATCAAAATTGAAAAGTGAATTCGATAAAAGAAACGTAAAAGTATTAGCGATCAGTGTAGACGGATTGGAGTCTCACAAAGGATGGATCAAAGACATCAACGAAACGCAAAACACTTACGTGAATTTTCCGATCATCGCAGATCCTGATAAAAAAATCGCGGAACTGTATGACATGATTCACCCGAATGCTTCTGAGAAATTTACCGTAAGATCTGTGTTTGTTATCGGACCAGATAAAAAAATCAAATTGACATTGACTTATCCCGCTTCAACAGGTAGAAACTTCGATGAGATTTTGCGTGTCATTGATTCTTTGCAATTGACTGCCAACTATAGTGTAGCAACACCAGCCAACTGGAAAGACGGTGAAGATGTGATCATCGTTCCCGCCATCAAGGACGAAGAGATTGCTGCAAAATTCCCAAAAGGTTATACGAAGATCAAACCTTATTTGCGTACTACGCCGCAACCAAATAAGTAATTAATCGAATAAATAAAAAAGCCCTGATGAAATTCATCAGGGCTTTTTTATTTCATATATTTTATTCGAACTAGCGTTGATAAAAATTAAGTTTATAACGTAATGTTTGCAACGATCTCACTTTTCTATTGTTCACTACAGCCGGTTCCCATTTTGGCATAGAGATCAGTGCCCTGACCATTTCTTCATCATATGCAACGGAAATACTATTCCCAATGAATACATGTTTTATTCTTCCGTTAGCTTCCACTACAAAGTTAACTTCCATAGTCCCTTCTTTAGCGCCTCCAACTCCAATCCCATCCGCATAGGCATCAAACTTAATCTCAATGTATTCATACATCC
This sequence comes from Chitinophagaceae bacterium, assembly GCA_028288405.1. Lineage (GTDB taxonomy): Bacteria > Bacteroidota > Bacteroidia > Cytophagales > Cytophagaceae > JACMQM01. The sequence continues at coordinate 42,242 of JAQBNS010000048.1, read as the reverse complement.
TCTCTTTGCCGCCTGGAAAGGAAGCTGAAACATCCGGTGATATGTACACCGTATCAGGACCATATCGCATAGAGTCAATAACAAATCCCTGCGCCTTTATAGAAAGGCCGGATAACATGCAGCAGAGAAAGCAAAAGGAGGCAATGAGTCGATGCGCCATAGCGAAATTATTTTTTCTTGTATTGACTGTTAAGCCCTTGCAAAGTGAAATTGGTAATGTTCAATTTGTCATTCGCATAGACAATGTAAGAAGGACCACCTTTTGAATAAACGAAAACATAATCGTAGTTTTTTTCTTTGCCTAACTTGCTGAAATACCCGTCCAGCCTTGTCAGGAAGGCTTTGTTAAATTCCGCTTCCCTGCTTGCAAATGAACCTTCCAGTTGATCTCTGAATTCATACAATTTCTTTTCATCCGCCGCCAATTGCTGCTCTTTTCCGGCTCTGGTTTCTTCGTTCATAGAAGGTGCGAGTTGTTGGTAACGCATGAAGTCTTCCTCCAGTTTCTTCTGGCGGGTAACCAATTCATTTTGCTTCGCTCTGAAATCTGTTTCTAATTTTTTTACTTCGTCTTTGTAAAACTGGTACTTTGATGTAAGCTCATCAAAATTCAAAAAGGCTACATTTCCCGCAGGCGGTAAACTATCCGGTATGTAGGCCATGGCAGAATCTCCGAGAGCTTCTTCGCTTATTACTGTTTGTCCAAGTGAATCAGTAACTGCTGCTGTTTTAGGAACTGTACAAGAACCCACGCAAGAGAAGTGCAAGTAATATAAAACTCCCACTGCCACTGCTAATACACCATTTAGAATTAAAGATAAATTTTTCACGTACGTATGATGATTTATATAGATTACAAATTATTGAAAAAGCGGAATTATTAAAAGACTATTGTAAATAAAGAACCTTCTCCTTTTGTCGTGTGCAAATACAGATGGCCTCCCATTTTTTGGATAGAAAGCTTGACCAAGTACAAACCAAGACCGGTACCGGATGACTGTTCATTGGCTTTGAAAAACATATCGAAGACTTTGTCTTTCAACTCCGCATCTATACCCAGACCGTTGTCCTTAAATTCTATTTTTGTTTTCTGCTTATCTGAAATAATGGAGATGTCCAAAGACGAAGGATCCTTGTTTGGATCTCTGTATTTAAAGGCGTTCTCAATCATATTTTGAAAAACAGAATAGAGCATTTTTTCATCTCCATAAAAATCTTTCTCCTGCTGAATGCGGATGTCAATTTTCATGTCTTTAAAACCCTCTATGTTTTCAAAACTCAGTATGATCTCTTTGATGATATGCGAGAAATCCACCCGCTCATGTTTTAATTTATTCTCATTGACTTTAGTAATGTCCAGAAGATCGGCCAGTACACGATCGAGCCTCTTTGTACTCAACAAGATGTGATCAAAGTATTCTCTTGCTGCCGGATCCTTCACGTCCATCTTGCCTACTGTTGTTAAGCCAATGATGGATTTTAAAGGACCTTTCAAATCATGGGAGGATTTGTAAATCAAACTATCCAACTGTTTGTTTTTATCTTCCAACTCTTTGGTTCGCTCCAACACCTTTTCTTCCAGCATTCGATTGAGCTTGTCTTTGAGTTGCTCTTTTTCTTGCAGCTGATTGATGACCTGTTCACGCGCCAGAGAACGGTCTTCCATAAGCAGTTTGATACGATCAGCCAAACTCAAAGACAACAAAATCATTTCGCAAGTCACTCCTACATTTAAAGCATATTGCAAATAGTCAATCCCTCTGAATAAACCGATGCTTGCCAGGCTTGTAATGGCAAATCCAATGAACAACATCGTAAATGCCAGGATAAAGAATCGTGCTGGAGTATACCCTCTAAAGAACGCGTAAACGGCTACACCATAAATAAACAGCATCGCCAAAATGTCAAAGAAAGGAATATTCAATAATCCCGGAAAGATGGTTAAACCAGCGATGAAGATTGCCGTTCGAAAAACAATGACACTAATAAATACCCAATTCAAAGCCGAAGCTTTGAATATTGGTTTTAGAAAACTATGTGAATACAGCAAAGCAAAAATAAGAAAACTAAAAATGGATACATGCTGTACATGATCATTGATGATAGGTTCTGACGACCACAGGTATTGAAATCCGATGCCATCCAGACTAGACGTATACAACACCATGGATAGTATATAACCTACGTAGTAAATATAAGCCGCATCACGTATGGTCAAAAACAGAAACAGGTTGTAGAGCATCATGGCCAATGCGATACCATAAAACAAGGCCAACATAAAATATTCTGTATTGGAGAACGCCAACATATTGCGGTATCCCCATAGCGCAAAGGAACCTTTGACCGGTCTTGATACTTTGAATTTCAAATAGGCATAATGTGAAGTTCCCCCGGGTACATCCACCATGAATAGGTTGTTCTTGTGAATGACTGAACGTTCATAAAAAGGAAAATCCAGCCCGGACTTGGCAATGTCATAATGTACACCATCTTTGGTTAGATAAAATGACACTTCACTGAAATTCAAATCTTCTAACTCCAGTATCCAACGGTACACATTGTGTGTACTGTCCTGATTGCTCAATCGAAAGCGCACCCAATACACGGCATTGGTATTGTAGAATAAAGGTTCTTGAAACGTGTTATTATGAAAAAGGTAACTAGAAGTAGACCTTGAGACTTGCTTAAACGTTTTATCCGCCTCTTTGTCCTCGTATATATCCATCATCCTACCCGTTACCTTCAGGTAAGATGTTTTTCCATTGAGTACGATCTGATCACCCGCAAAACAAGTGTTGGTAATCAACAAAAATGAGATAACGAAAAATCTAATCACCTTGAACAGATTTAATTTTTAACCGGACCAGGACCTCCGAGGTATTCACATTGAATCAATGATTCCATCCCTTTGAATGATACAGGAACTTTATCATAATTATAATTGGTACGTAAAGTAGACGTCTGGTTATTGTCTCCCATACTCACGTTAATGTCGTTCATCCCCATCTGGCAAGGATGCTCATAACCGCAAGCATGTGTTATTTCTAACACTTCTTTGCGGAAATTCTTGGCATAATTATAAAAACGATCAGACTTCAACGGTACGTCGATCCCGTTTTGCAACCACTTGCTCTGTGTAGCTACACCGGCAGGACAGCGATTGGTATGACATACCTGAGCTTGTATACAGCCGATGGACATCATTGCTTCTCTGGCCGCATGGATGATGTCAGCTCCCATAGAAAAGGCCATGAGTGCATTGGCAGGAAAGCCCAGTTTACCGGATGCTATGAATATTATACGATCTGTTAATCCTCTGTGCGCAAACACTTGGTACACTTTTGCAAAAGCATACACAAATGGCAATGAGACGTGATCGGCAAATGCTGGCGGTGCAGCTCCCGTACCTCCCTCACCGCCGTCAATGGCTATGAAGTCCGGACCTTTACCGGTTGCCACCATTAAGTCTGCCAGTTCTTCCCACATTTCCAGTTTACCTACCGCCGATTTAAATCCTACCGGTAATCCGGTTTCTTCAGCGATAGATTCTATAAAATTCAGCAACTCCGAAACATTAGAGAAAGAAGAATGGAAAGCCGGTGATAAGGCATCTTTTCCAACCGGTATATGACGAATGTCAGCAATCTCTTGTGTTACTTTAGCAGCAGGCAATACACCTCCTTTACCCGGTTTGGCGCCTTGCGATAATTTAATTTCTATACAACGGATCACAGGATTCGTTTCAACCGCCTTCTTTAATTTCTCCATAGAGAAATTACCATTGTCATCTCTTACACCAAAATATCCTGTACCGAATTGCAGCATCACATCTGCTCCATGCAAGTGATGGGAAGCCAATCCTCCTTCTCCTGTATTGTGATAGCAACCCGCTTTCATTGCGCCCTTGTTCATGGACTCCACAGCCTTAGCAGAGAGCGAGCCGTAACTCATGGCACTGATGTTAAGAATAGAATAAGGCCGGAAAGGTTTTCTTCTTTTATTATATAAACCCATAATCTTCGCACACGGCAAAAAGTAAGGGTCTTTATAATTGGGATGAGAAGGTTTTACAGCATAAGAAAATAACGCCGGATTGATAAACACAAAACCAGGAGCATGCTGATCCTGATCTGTACCAAATCCCTGGTAGTTATTTTCCTTCTTAGAGGATGCGTATACCCAGGAACGTTGGCTTCTATTGAAGGGCAATTCCTCGCGGTTGTTGGAGACAATGTATTGACGAAGCTCGGGTCCTATTTTTTCCAGGTAATACCTGAGATGACCGACTACCGGAAAATTATGCTTAATAGCATGTCTTCTGTTAAAGAAAATATCTTTTACAGCAATCAGTGCTAACGCCACTAAAGGATAAACCCACCAAGGAATCGATTGTATAAAATTCATCATAGAATTATTTGATGAGTCCTGCTATAACTTATTTACCCCAACCGCTTTCTTCTTCCTTCTGCTCTACCGGCTGTTGTCCTTCTTCTTGTGATTCCTGATTTGGATTCTCTTGTTGTTGCTCCTCTCCTGTGTTCTCCTCCGGATTGGGTTCTCCTTGTTCATCTGGAGTCCCGCCACCCGTAGTATCAGGTTCCTGGTAATAATTGTTCTTAGGCTTCGGAGTTTCTCTCGGTGTATTTTTCCAGGTCTTTGTTCCTTTCGGACCATCGTACTTTTCAGGAGGAGCAAGCTTTTGTTTTTTCTTCTTCGCCGGTGCTCCCGGACAGTATTGAACTTTGAAACTCACAAAGGCATAACCGTCTTTCTTTGGTGAATTGCCTCTTGCACTTACATCATCCAAGTGATCGGTAAACGTAAATCGATACGTTGCTTCCACTACAAAACTCAAGCGATGGGAATGGGATATCGAAAAACCAAGACCAACAGGAATAACGGGGCCATATCCCGGGGTTTTGCCTTCCGCTACCTTCAACGAATCTACAGTAGCGTTCGAAGAAGTACTCACGGGGCTATAGCGTAAAAAGCCAATACCTGTTGTAAAATAAGGTTTGAAGAAAACTAAATCCCTTTCTTTTTTACGATCCGGAGCAACACGAACGGTCTCGTCTACAAAATAGAACCGACCATAAGCAAGTAGTTCCATGTTGGTAGAAGTAAAAGAAATAGCCCTTGTTGAATTAAAATCTTTTCCGGATAAAGTGAAGTAAGAAAACTCTCCTCCGAATGCGACCCTTGGCCATGTTTTATAATTGGCACCAATAGATACGCCGTAACCCAAACTGTTGGTGCCTATTAAGCCGGTTGACAAATCACCTCTATAGGCCGTCATATTCAGGCCTACCGTATAAGTTATAGGACCACGGAAATAATATGAATCAAAGAAACCTGAATATTCACGATGTCTTTTGCCTTGAGCATTTCCATAATTACACAAGCCACTAATTACAAGACAAATAAAAGCTAACTGAACCCTTAAACGCATGATATAACAATTATAATTCTCTCAAATATATACAAAATAATGTCATTTTTATGCCGAAAAGTAGCTTTCTTAAAAAGAGTAATTTATATTCGCACCATACAAAAACAGAATATTATGGGAGAAATATTGATTATCGTCGGCTTTTTAATTGGTTGTTATGGTGGCTGTATGCTTTCATTACCTAGCGTGATGCAGGATACTGATGGAAAAGTCAGTAAAAATGGACAATCTAAATTCGCGGTTGTTATCGTAATCGGATCATTGATGGTATTGGCAGGCCAATACATCATGGTATCTCCTTATAGCTACTAATCCTTTAGCCATATAGCATACAAAGCCTTCTGCGACTGCTCGCGGAAGGTTTTTTTATGCCATAAGCTTTCTTGCCGGCAGTACTTTTTCCAAAACACCGGCACGCAAAAGACAATCACTCACTTGCTCTATCTCTTGCTCTGGTAGAACGTTCTCCTGTTCCCATGTGGTCTGATTGAGCCACGTCAATACATCTTCACGCTGCAAACCATACCGATCAGCTAATGTATTCGTTAGCTCGTTGTCTTCTTTAATATGCTTTTGAACGCTTAGTAATTCAGAAGAAATTTTTCGTACCACTTCTGACTGTTCCGCTAAAAAATCTTCACGAACCACCAGTACAAAGGAAGACCAGGGTGTAGGCAACAATCCCAACAAACGAAAAGAGCCTTCGTCCACAAAGGGCTTAGTCATGAATCGTTCCCATAAAAACACATCTGCTTCATTAGCCAGTAGCGCTTTCTTAGCCCCATCCAAATTCTTTACTTCCAACCAGTTCATATGATTCAATGGCCAGTCATTTAACAGCGCCTGCACAATAGCCATCAAGTGTGATCCTGAGCCAAATCGGCTGATGGCAAATGTTTTGCCGGGTATATCCGAAATCCGTTGAAGGCTGGACTTTGCAGCGGTATGAATGCCCCATACCAATGGACTTTTTACGGTATAATGCAGTAATTTAAAGTTACTACCTCTGGAAGCAGCAGCTACTGCTCCTTCTGTAAGCAAAACGGCCATATCCAATTTCTTATCTGTGAGATCTTGCACCAATGCCCCCGTGCCTCCGGGATAATCGGACCACTGAACATCAATCTCATGTTCCATAAACTTTCCTTCTTCTATCGCTTTATGCCAGGGGTAATTGAAATGCTCTGGTACTCCTCCTATTTTAACAATTGTCTTCATGGGCTTTATTTCAATACGAAGATAAGAAAAGATGTAAAAGTATAGAGCAAAAAATTGGCTTGCCCTTACGGCAAGCCATTACTTAGCGGAGACTTGTATCTTTATTTTTTAGCCATTACATCAACCAATCCTTTAGCGAAAGCAATCATTGATTTAATCTCTTCGGTAGATGCCACCTTTTCATGTTTGTAGATGATCAATTCTGATCCTAAGCTTTCAATGTGATAGATGTCCTGATTTTCGAAGTAAGTGATCAAATTCTTAGTAAAGAATTCCCTTACTTGTGTTTCGCTGAATCCATTTAATTTATACGTTTTAGAAAACTTGGGATGATCAGCAAAGTTGATGTCACTTAAAAATGCATTGTCAAAGAATCTTTCTTCTTTCATCGTAAACAAAGGGACTCCATAATGCAAGTTGGAAACAGACAATACAGTAAGATTACTTACGCCTGCTTTGAAATCCCCACCTGATACAATCGAAAGATCTGAAACCGCATAGGTTATTTCGTCGATTTGCTTATTCAGTATATTGCCTTCGTATTTGATCACTTTGTGTTCCTTGCTAAACTTACCAAAGTTAGATTTGATGTCTTTGTAGAAATCCTGGTAAGTAAAACTCATTTGTGAAGCCAAAGATTTCAATTGATCTTCTCTTGTAGTAGGATTTTCTATTAGAATGGCATCCTTACTCAAGGAGCGGTCTGACAAAGGATGAGCAGACATCGGCTTCAATCTTTCTGTACCAATTACCTTCAGTTCTCCTCCTGCTCTATGATAATCTTCACCCAAATGATGCAAGTGCTCCATTACGGTGTGATCGACATATTCAACATGCGACAAGTCTAATTGCAAACGGTCATTCAGCGTAAATTGATCCAGTTTTTTCTTCAAACCAAGGTAGTTAGAGAAAGTCAGCACGCCGTTTACAGAAAGTGTATGTTCGTTTTTATCTTTAGAAGAAATGGTCACATCAGAGCTAAACAAATAGTTGACTTTCACTCCATTGACCAGTTGAATCAATAGTTCCATCGCTATACCGGCCACAATACCAATGATCAGTTCCGTTGCTAAAGTAACAAGGATAGTAAACACAAATACAATCAATTGTCCGATGCCTACTTTTAACGTTTCTCTAAATACTTTTGGCGACGCCAACCTATAGCCTGTGTAGATCAGCATAGCCGCTAAAGCGGCTAATGGAATATGATGAATCAAACCTGGAAGCAAGGCCACAAACAACAACAAGAATCCTCCATGAAAAAAGTTGGACCATTTGGTTCTACCACCGTTATTGATGTTAGCAGAGCTGCGAACAATCTCAGAAATCATGGGCAAAGCACCGATTAATCCAGCTAATGTATTACCAATGCCAACACCGATAAGATCCTTGTTCATTTTTGTCTTCCTCTTGTATGGATCAAGAATATCGATTGCCTTGCTGCTCAATATAGATTCAAGGCTGCCAACTAATGTAAACAGAATGACATATTTCCATAGGGCCCATGTTCCAATAGCACTCCAGTTAGGGTAGTGCATACCATCCAAAACATTGCTTGGAAGAGTGACCAGGAAATTAGGTCCCAGTTCATATTCATCATGAAGGAATAAGTATTTATGATCATGATCCAGATCGAAATAAAACCCTAAGGGAATCGCAATCAAAACAACAATCATGGGAGCAGGAATCATTTTTGCATACTTATTCTTTACTAATGGAAGCGTAAAGAGAATGATCAAACTCACAATACCGATGATGGCAATTTCAGGATTCATGGTAGCTATGCTGTGAGGAATTTCCGCAAGCAAAGCTAAAGGATCTTTATCATCCAGCTTCACACCTAAAGCGACATGCGCTTGTTTAGCAAAAATAATGATACCGATAGAGGAAAGCATACCCAATACAGCAGAGGTAGGGAAGAAATCACTCAACGAACCCGCTCGCAGGATACCTAGTAAGGATTGGAAAATACCTGAAATAACAATGGCTGCCAGTGTCAGCTCATACCCTCTCATGGGATCTGTGCTTTCTGCTCCCAATTCTGTTACTGCACCAATGGCAATAACGATAAGGCCTGCGGCTGGTCCCTTAATCGCCACATTGGCACCACCAATAAATGACACTAAAAGACCGCCTATGATCGCTGTGAAAATACCCGATATGGGAGGAAATCCGCTGGCTGAGGATACACTTAAACACAAAGGAAGCGCTATCAAAAAGACTAGAAAACCGGAAAGCATATCCTGTTTCCAGTTCTGCTTCAGTCCATCTATGCCGTCTTCATGAATTGCGTTTGTGGCCATGCGATCTTTTAAATCTTATCACACAAACATATTGGAGAAATCTGGATCAAATCTGTTGGCACTAAAGCCCTAAAAATGAAGTTCCAAAGACTATTTAGACCAAAGTACATATCTGATAGCCAGACTGATTACACTTGACCTGAAATTATTAAGGCTCTTACCGGATGAGGCCTCTAAATTTTCTTTACCGGTTTGACCAAAGATGTTATTGATTCCTGTCTGAGCTTGGTACTGCTGATCGGTAGTATAAAAGCCGGAACTCGTAAGCGGAAACTGATACCTCAATTCTATATCCAGGTTATAGTAACGTCCCATCAAAAAGCTTTTTCCAATACCCAAATTTAGATTCACCGAAACAGGTGAAAACTTGTCAATCCTTGCTTGACTGCTGTGATTTTTTACTCTGGTTTGATCGATTTCACCATCCACGATTACATTTACTACAGAGTCTTCATCTGCTACAATCTTAGCGCCTGTATTGATGTTCACGGCAAATCCCCCGGAAAGGAATACACGCTGATAAGGTAGTATTTCGTACTTCACCATGATAGGAATGTTGGCGTAAAAGTATTTCACTTTAGCCGTAGAACGCACCGTTACTTGCTGCTCTTCACCACCCGACATAAAGTTTTCTCCTACCATATTTTGAGTAAAAGTAGACCTGAAATAGTTGAAGGTCGGATCAGTAAATACGGTAAACTTCTCATTGATTTCATACTGGTAAAATGCACCGATACCAAATTGGAAGCCTGCTTTGGAACGAATATCGTATTCTTTTATACCTGGATAATTAGACTGTATTTCATGGGAAGCCTGCTTCAAATGTGAAGAGCGCATAAACCCTAAACTTGGGTTTAGCTTTAATCCAAACGATTTTGTCTGAGCTTGAAGGAACAGAGGCGATAAAAAAAGGGTTACTAAGAGGACTGGTCCGCCGATTTTGATTCTCATAATCATTTTCTTACGTAAAAAGCAGCCAATTGTTTCATCGCTTAAATATAGCAATCGCTTACAGGAGTACATACCTTTTTTGGTAAAGAATGCTCTTTTCACAACAATTCAATGTAATTTTGTATAACCTATAATTCACCCAATCTCCCATTTCAATTTACATGTTGGCACAACTAGAATTACTGAAAAAAGAGCTGGAGGGCGATTTGTTTACCGACACCACCCTTCGCACGCTGTATGCCACAGATGCATCAGCCTATCGTGAACTTCCTTTAGCGGTTGCAAGACCGAAATCATCCTCCGATATCTCCAAGCTTATTTCGTTTGCCAATAAATATAAAACATCGTTGATCCCTCGTACTGCCGGTACTTCCCTTGCGGGACAAGTAGTAGGCAAAGGCATCGTCGTGGACGTATCAAAATACTTTACCAATATTCTGGAACTGAATGTTGCCGAAAAATGGATCCGTGTACAGCCAGGTATCGTGTTGGATGAGTTGAATAAAATACTCGAACCACACGGTCTTTTCTTTGCACCGGAAACGTCTACCTCTAACCGTTGTATGATTGGTGGGATGGTGGGCAATAACTCTTGCGGTTCTCACTCTGTGATCTACGGCACCACACGTGATCACGTGAGGGAGATCAAAGGCTTTCTAAGCGACGGGAGTTACGTCCATTTTCATGACTTAAGTCCCGAAGAGTTCGAAGCCAAATGCCAGGGATCAAGCCTGGAAAGCAAGCTGTACAATTACACCAAGAATGTCCTGTCTGATGCAGGGCGTGCGGCAGAAATCCGCAAGGAATTTCCTAAACGTTCTATCCGAAGAAGAAATACAGGATATGCGATTGATGAATTGCTGGAGACTACTCCTTTCACGAATACGAAAGAGTCTTTCAATTTCTGTAAACTGATCACAGGATCTGAAGGAACATTGATGTTCATGGATGAGATCAAACTTAATCTGATTGATCTTCCTCCGAAAGAAAAAGCGGTAGTAGCTGTACACTTAAACAGTATTTCAGAAGCTACCAGAGCAAACATCATTGCCTTGAAATATAAGCCGGGAGCAGTAGAGTTGCTGGATGATGTGATTTTGCAATGCACCAAGAGCAACATCGAACAATCTAAAAACCGTTTCTTTGTCCAAGGTGATCCTGCCGCTTTGTTGGTAGTAGAATTTGCACGTACTTCTAAAGAAGAAATTGCCAAGCTTACCGCAGACATGGAAGCCGATATGCGTGCCCATGGTTACGGTTATCACTTCCCGGTTTTGTTCGGTAACGACATCAACAAAGTATGGTCTTTGCGTAAAGCAGGTCTTGGCCTATTGAGCAATGTACCCGGCGATCGTAAAGGTGTACCCTGTATTGAAGATACTGCTGTAGATCCTCAGGACCAACCGGCATACATCGATGAGTTCCAGGCGATCCTGACTAAATACGATATGCAATGTGTATTCTATGCACACATCGGCGATGGAGAAATTCACTTACGTCCTGTTCTGGATTTAAAAACTCAAAAAGACAGGGACTTGTTCTTTACGATTACGGACGAAGTAGCAACGCTTGTTAAAAAATACAACGGCTCTCTCAGTGGCGAACATGGAGACGGTAGGGTACGTGCACCTTTCATCAAAAAGATGATTGGAGAGAAAAACTACCAACTGATCGTAGACCTCAAAAATAACTGGGATCCCAATCACATTCTGAATCCTGGCAAAATTGTGAACGCAGCGCCAATGAATCAGTTCTTGCGCTACGAACCGAATCAGGTGACACCGGATATCAAAACAACTTTTGATTTCTCTTCTTCTCTGGGTATTGTTCGTATGGCCGAGCAATGCAACGGTGCGGGAGATTGTCGTAAGTCTCACATCATCGGTGGTACGATGTGCCCAAGTTACATGGCCACCAGAAACGAAAAAGACACCACACGTGCACGTGCTAACATCTTGCGTGAGTTTTTAACGCGTTCTACAAAAGTCAATAAGTTTGACCACAAAGAAATCAAAGAAGTGATGGACTTGTGTTTGTCTTGCAAAGGTTGTCGATCCGAATGTCCTTCTAACGTGGACGTAACAAAACTAAAAGCGGAGTTTCAACAACAATACTACGAAAGCAATGGTATTCCATTCCGCTCTTGGGCCATCGCGCACTTTACGCAAGCCAATGCCATCAACAGCAACTGGCCTGGTCTGGCGAACTTTGTCATGAAGAATGCCGTGACGGGAACAATCCTGAAAAAAGTATTGGGCATTGCTACTTCAAGACCATTGCCGGCCATGAGCAAGCAAACCTTGCGCGCCTGGGCGAAGAAGAACCTGAGCGCTTTGCAGCCGAAAAATCCAATAGGAGGAGTAGTATTGTTCTGCGATGAATACAGCAATTACAATGAGGCACACATCGGTGAGAAAGCCGTGAGACTTTTGACCCGCCTGGGCTATACGGTAGAGTTTGTGGACCATCAGGAAAGTGGTCGTACGTTTTTGTCTAAAGGCTTAGTGAAAAAAGCACAGAAAATTGCACAGGCAAACGTGGCAACTTTCAAAAACATCATCGGACCCAACAAACCTTTGATCGGTATAGAACCCTCTGCAATCCTTGGGTTCAGAGATGAATATCCGGTCCTTGTAGAAAAATCAGAACAGGAAGCGGCACGTCAATTAGCGAAAAGCTGTTTCATGATCGATGAGTTCATTGCCAATGAATTGGATGCCGGAAGAATAAAAGCTTCTGCCTTTACGACAGTGGCTAAAAATGTAAAGCTTCATGGCCATTGTCATCAAAAGGCTTTGTCTTCTGTGAGCTTCTCGCAGAAATTACTTTCTATACCCGCCAATTACAAAGTGGAAGTAATACCTTCCGGATGCTGTGGTATGGCCGGTAGCTTCGGATATGAAGCAGAACATTTTGATGTATCTATGAAAGTCGGGGAGTTGATTTTATTCCCAGCCGTTAGAAACAGCAGTGAAGACACCATCATCGCTGCACCGGGCACTAGCTGCCGCCATCAGATCAAAGATGGTACAGGACGTACCGCTCAGCATACGCTGGAGGTATTGTATGATGCTTTGGTTTAATTTGCGTGAGGGATAGAAGCGGAAAGCCCACAGCGAGGCACTGCGTTTGGTAATGCTAGCCAATAAGAACCGAGCGAGGACTTGTAGCGGATAGCCCGACCGGAAGGGGCACGCCCAAAACTACTTTAACATACTATCCCTTTATCTTAAAAAAATATTCTTCAAAACAAAAACGACTGCCCTTTCGGACAGTCGTTTTTTCATTAATCAATCACCATTTAAAAGTTTTTATTTTTTGCTAAATAATAGAAGTTGGCATATTTAATGAAATTTGAATACGCACTTCCTACAGCCAGTATCAATCCTGATTTCCCAAGTAAGAAGCCTTTTTTGAAAAAGTAAAATTGAATAAAGGTGGAAAATGGATTAAGTAATAATTTCCAAGATTGAAATTTTTTCTCTTTTCGAACCATTTCTTCCGCTCCGTATTTTCCATACATGTTCATTTTAGAAAAATACTGATTAAGCGAATTGTAGCTGTAATGCAGCAAATCATACTTCAGATGACCCAATTTCTGCACGTCTTTTATTTCTAAACTCTCATGAAGAATATTCTTATTGAAGGTACAATAATGCTTATTGAACAAACGCACCACCCGTCCCGGATACCAAGGCTTGATCCATTGATTCATGAAGAATGTTTTACGGGGAATATCAAACGCTACAAAGTCTCTTGGTAACTTTAGCCAATACAACATTTCATACTGAAGCTCTGGAGTCACCCGCTCATCCGCATCGATCCAAAGCACCCAGTCATTATTGGTATGATCAAGCGCCAATTGTTTGGCGGCAACAAATCCTTTCCATGAAGAAGAAATTACTGTGCAGTTGGGATAAGACTGTGCAATAGCAACTGTCTCGTCTTTACTATGGCTATCCACCATGATAACCTCATTAGCCCATGCTACAGAAGATAAACAGCTATCGATGTTTTCCTCTTCATTATAAGTAATTAAAATGACGGATACTTTTGGTTCAATCATATTGACAGCAATTAAAGCCATTCAATATAACTTTATCTATCATCCCTAAATTATAGAATATACAAACGAGGGCTTAAAATAGACTAAGAGCTGGAGTTTATCTACCGTTCGGATAACTTAAAACAAGAATCCCACATTGATCATATACTTTGCCTTGTACTTGATCTGATCGCTTCCGATTTCTTGTACGACAGGCGTCTGAAAAGTCGCTCCGACAAATACATTCTTATAATAAACATCCGTACCAAGGTTATAATTTAAAGCATAACCGCCTGAAAGCGTATTGTAAACTCCATTTCTAATATCTCTATCCAGCTTTTCATAAAACACACCCGTATTCGGTAGGAATGAAAACTCTCCCTTCTTCAACCAGGCAAATGCTCCCAGAGAAGCCGTGAATTGGTTACCAAAAGCATATTTCAATTCATTTGCTGTATTATAAATATAATTGATATCCGCATTCAATCCCATTTTGCGGTAACGCACGTTATAAATGATAGAACCTAAATAACTGAATGCACCACTCCCGGTTTGAAAATTTTCCTGGTACATCACATCCTGTTTATTTCTTTGTTGATACTTGCCTGTGGGCAGTTTTACTCCTCCTCCAATCAACAAGTTATGCTGAACAGTGTGTACGCGATTAGTATCAAACGTAGTATTGATGAGATTATAATTTACTTGTACCGACAAATCATTAATACCGGATAGCGTTGATTGTCCATCTTTATCATTTAGCGTGTTTACAGAATAGGGTAATGAAAAGAAAAACTGTATTCTGTCTTTCAAATAAATTCTTCCCCATAATTCATAGGAGCTATAAGTGTATGTGCTATTCAGGTAAGTGCCATTTTGTTTAACAGATTGGTCAAAGGCCCGGTAACGATTTCTGAAGGCGATAATGTTCTTACGGTATTGAGGTAAGATGCCATTGTAATTGGCTCCGCTGGCACAACCACAAATACTACAAGCCTGAACATCGGGCAAGAATGTTGTTGTGAGAAGTAAGAATAAAAGTAAGGATTTTATATTCATTTCTTAATTATGAATGTGTTCGAAAATAATCATGTTAGCGTAAGACGCTGAAATGTTAACTGCAGCAGTACCCGGGCTATCTATTATCGGCGTAGTGGCAAAAGTTATATTCTTCGCTACTTTTGCTGCTTGCACCGCCAGATGAACTTGAGGTGTTCCGATTTCTCTAACCTGCAAGACATATTCACCAAAATTATGTTGTACCGTGCGCAACGTATTGGTATGATTGGAATTCTTATAGCCACCAATGTGATACTTAATAGCATGACCGGTTTCGGTAGATTGAGGAGATGTGCCTTCTAACAATAGCGAAAGATAACTCTCGGACGTTACATCCCACATGCCGTTCGTACGATCCAAGGCACCCGTCTGACCGGTCGTTTCATTTTGCAAACTATCTATCCCAATAATATAACTCATTGAAGTGTAGTTGCCGACAGGAACTTTGCTGAGCGTAATCACTGCGTCTGATGAAGAAGCGTCAATAAGGTAATAACTATTAGAATCTACATGCACTGTGCCGTCTGCTTTTTTTAATTTTATATTCGAGATATAATACTTAAAAGCAGTAATGGTATACTCTTCACCGGCATTGTTACTATAGGTTTCTGTCGTGAAGATAAGAGGCATATATTGTTCAGGATCTAAGGGGTCCTGTTCAAATTGGTTGTCAAATTCAATGTGTACGGAGCCTTTTCCCTGCGCTGGTACAGGATCATCACTTGCCGTTTTACAAGCGGAAATAAATGTAGCAAATGCCAGCAGCATGCTACCTACAATAATTTTTTTCATGATTTAATAAAATAAATAGTAAGAATAACGAACAGTAATTACACGTAACATAAAAGTCACAAGCTTGCTGTTCAAAAATATTATCCTGCTATTAAAGAAGGCGGGTGAAAAATACTCCCCGCAAAATTGTTGGGTTGTCCCTCTACCAGAATCGTTTGGAATGTCTTAGTAATGGTATAAGAAGAAACATTAAGGAAAGAGAATGCTGTTAAAAAAAGATCCGATACATACTCCACCCGTTGCTTTTCATTCAACGGAGTAGCTTCTTGTTTCTCTTCGTTTTCTTTGAGTTGCTTGTTGAGGTAACAGCTACCGGCACAACAAGATTTTTTCTCCATCCTGTTTTCACACAATGTCGATGCGATGTAAGATTGATTCATTTTCCAAGATGCCACGATCCAGGTCCGTTGAACAGACTGGAATAAAATAGTGAAGCATAGAAGGAAAAGAGCAATTCTTGCCATGACTACAAATGTAGAGGCTAATTGTGGATAAAAAAAGAGTTGCCAAAAAAGATTTATATTCGAGTGAATTGACTCAATTGCAGTCTATTGTAATATTAATTCACAACCTATGAAAACCATCACTTGCGCACTGAGCGGTAAAAATGTAGATCCTAAAGATGCCTACAAAGGAGACTTAATCAGAAAAAGCATTTTCGATTTGATTCAAGAAGAGCATCCCGAATTCAATGAAGACAGCTATGTTTCATTAGAAGAACTCAATAAGTATAGAAAGAAATACATAGAGAAAATCGTGAAGCAGGAATTGGGAGAACTCAATTCACTGGAACAGGAAGTCGTCGATTCCATCAAGGACCAGGAGTTCTTGTCACATGCCTTGGAAGAAGTCTCTGATAAAGACCTGAGCTTGGGTCAGCGCCTGGCCGATAGAGTTGCGACGTTTGGTGGCAGCTGGGCTTTTATCATTGCTTTCTTTAGCTTCATGTTTTTCTGGATTACAGCCAATGTTGTCCTCTTGGTTTTCGAATCATTCGATCCCTATCCATTTATCTTGCTCAACCTGATCTTGTCTTGTCTCGCTTCTATACAAGCACCTATCATCATGATGAGTCAAAACAGACAGGAAGAAAAAGATCGTTTGAGAAATCTTCACGACTATCAAATTAATTTAAAAGCAGAATTAGAAATTCGTTTACTCGATGAAAAAATGGATCACCTGATCATTCATCAAAATCAACGACTCACTGAAATGCAGGAAGTACAAGCGGATTACATGGAAGATATTTTGAATCAAATTGCTTTACTCAAAAAATGAGTAAACAACAAAACTGGAAACATACGCAACCGCCGTCATGAATACAAATTGTATAATGGGCCATTTCCAGGTTTTAGTTTCTCTATAGACCACAGCCAGCGTGCTCATGCATTGCATAGCAAATACATAAAATACAAGCAGTGATAAAGAACGGGCTATATTATAAAACGCTGCTCCGGTCTGGGGATCTTTTTCATTTCTCATTTTCTCTACTACAGAATCCGTTTCCTCTGCCTGATCACCAATGCTGTATATGGTCGCCATCGTACCAATGAAGACTTCTCTGGCAGCAAAAGAGGTGATTAATGCAATACCTATTTTCCAATCAAAACCCAATGGTCTTATGCCAGGCTCGATGAACTTACCAAAATGACCGGCATAGGAAGCTTCCAGTTTTTTCGAGGAAATATAATTCTCCGTTTCAGCTGGACTATACCCTTTAGCCAATGCTTCTTTCTGTCCCTCTATCTTCGCTTGCTGCATACCCTCTTTAGGACCATAGGTTGCCAACACCCATAAGACGATGGATATAGCAAGGATCACTTTTCCAGCTTCAAATACAAATGCCTTTACCTTTTCAACAATAGCGAGTCCAACATTTGTCCAACGAGGCATTTTATAAGAAGGAAGTTCCATAATGAAATAGCCTCTTTCTTTTGAACGCAAAATCCAGTGTAACACTAACGCAGATAAAATTGCGGCTAAGAAACCCAACAGGTATAATGCCATCATAACAATGCCCTGCAAGTTGAATACTCCGAATATGTTTTTTGAAGGAATGACAAGCGCTATCAGTACGGTGTATACAGGGATACGAGCCGAGCAACTCATAAACGGTGTTACAAAAATAGTAATCAATCGTTCCTTCCAATTGTCAATGCTTCTTGTAGCCATGATGGCCGGTACCGCGCAAGCCACACCTGAAATGAGCGGTACTACACTTTTCCCACTCAAACCAAATTGTCGCATCACTTTATCCATGATGTACATGACGCGTGACATGTAACCTGTTTCTTCCAACACGGCGATGAAGCCAAAGAGTATGGCGATCTGAGGAATAAAAATTAATACGCCTCCAAGACCGGCTATGAGTCCCTCTGTCAAGAGATCCGTCAATGAACCTTCCGGTAAGATGTTATGGACAACTTCTTTTAGAAATCCCATCAAGCCATCGATCAGATCCATGGGGTATTGTGCCCAGGCAAAAATGGCTTGGAACATAACAAAGAGCACTAAAAAGAAAATTGCGAAACCGTATATTTTATGAGTAAGCACTTTATCTATACGTTCCGACCAACGTCCTTTCTCTGTAGATACAACGGGTATAGAGATGGTATCCTTGATGATTTTACGAATGAGGTCATAACGTTTTAATGTTTCTGACGATTGTATACCCGTGGATTGAAATTTGTTTTCTTTAACAATGCTGTCAATGGCTGCTTTATCATAAGCACTCAAGCTTAGCATACCTTCATACTGATGGGCAAGCAACAAGGCCATGTAATCATTGTCGATTTTCATGTGCTTTTTAATCGCAGCAACAACAGCAGGAGCAAGCTCCATCGGCTTAAGGTATTGTTCCGGAGGATTATGTACCGGACAAGCCATGGCAAATCTAATTTGTTCTATTCCCTCTCCGGTTCTTGCATTCACAGGCACTACAGGAACATGCAGCTTATTAATGAGTTTAGGAATATCAATTTTTTTGCCGTCCCTTTCTGCTAAGTCCAGCATGTTCAATGCCAATATTACAGGAAAGCCCAGGTCTCTGACTTGTGTAAAAAGTAAAAGGTTTCGTTCAAGTGTGGAGGCGTCAATAACAACAATTAAAAAATCAGGTGTTGCTTTGAGAAATGCATCAAATAAATAATCCATGACCACTTGCTCGTCTGCCGACTTTGGATACAAGCTGTAAGTACCCGGTAAATCTACGATCTCCGCTTGTTGGTTACTCGTTAACTTACTGATGCCTGTTTTCTTATCTACAGTAACACCCGGGAAATTGCCAATCTTCTGATTTAATCCTGTCAGCTGATTAAATAAAGAGGTCTTACCCGAATTGGGATTTCCGATTAACGCTGCTTTTAAAAGAGAAGAAGGAGCCATACGTTTATTCGATCAGCATAATGGTAGCCGCTTCTTTTAATCGCATAGACAAAGCATAACCGCCCACCCGAATACATATAGGATCTCCGAATGGAGCCTTATGAGACAATTCTACTTCACTGCCCGGAAGGCAACCCATTTCCAAAAATTTCAAGGACATGATCTCATCCTTAAAACAGCATACTGTTCCTTTTTCCCCAGGCTTCAAGTCCGCAACACTTTTTTGGATTTTGGTCATTTATTTAGAATGATTCAAAACAAAGGTAAGGCCGGTAGCTTAAAGGAACAAATGAAATTTGGATTAAGTTGAGGTATTTTAGAATAGTCAGCGATTGCTTTAAAAAAACTCCATGCTATATGCCGCCTGAAAGGCTTTTCCTGAGCTTAAGCGGATGATGCCTTCCTTATGCTCCAATTTGCCATTAGCATCTTCAAAATCAGCGATACCAAACCAAGGTTCTATGCAAAGAAAAGGACCCGGTTTTGTCCAGATGCCCATATAAGGAAAGCCTGTAAAATGAAAATGCAAACCATGACTGCCTTTAGAACTGCTCAAGGTCATAAAGGTTGACTGTAGGTCTTTAAAAATAATAGCGTCTTTGGCTCCGAATAAATTATAATCCAATGGAATCACATTCGAATCGGACACAAATACAGTTTCCGTTTTCCTCGAAACACCTGAAGAACCCAATAACAAGCGCGGCGTGTTTTCTTCTTTTTCAAAAGTCAATTGATAATCTTCGAAAGAAAGTCCTGCTTCCAAAGGACAAAGAAAACCAGGATGTGCGCCGATGGAAAACAACAGTTCTCCTTCTTCACTATGCATCACCTTGTAAGCCACAGTTAACCGGGCTTCGGAAAGGGTATAGGTAATGTATAATTTAAACTCGAAAGGATAAACCGCGAGGGTTTTGGGATTAGAAGAAAGAGTAAATACGGCTGCTGTTGCCGTGGAAGATTCTAATATGAAATCTGTATCACGTGCAAAGCCATGTTGCGTCAAGTGATACGGTTGATCTTTATACGTATACGTGTTGTCTTTTACTTTGCCAACAATGGGAAACAAAACCGGAGAGCTCCTGTTCCAATAAGCAGCATCGCCGTTCCACAGGTAATCGAGTTGAAATTGACGGTGGTATATTCTCTTGACTTCTGCTCCCTTCGTATCGATCTCCACTTCAAGAAAATCGTTTTTCAAATACACCATGCTTTACTGATTCTTCTTTAGCTTTTTTGCTTTATTTCTCTTTTTAACCAAAAGATTAAGCACTTCTACAGTCAAAGAGAAGAACATAGAAAAATAGATATAACCCTTCGGTATATCATAGTGGAACGCTTCAATAATCAGAAACACTCCGATCATAATCAGGAATGACAGAGCCAACATCTTCACGGTAGGATGTTCGTTGATAAACGAACTGATCGCTTTTGAAAATACCATCATCACTACCATCGCCGCAGCCATCGCGATAATCATGATGATCACATGGTCTGTAAGTCCTATGGCTGTGAGTATAGAATCGAAAGAGAATACAATGTCAATCAGAATAATTTGAACAATAGCATTCCAAAGTGCTAACTTCTTAGAACTTTGCTTTTCTTCTTCATCACCTTCTAGTTTTTCATGAATTTCATTGGTGCTTTTATAAACCAAGAATACACCACCGGCAATAAGGACCAGATCGCGCACGGTAAAGTGATGCCCGAACAACACGGCAACATCTGTTTTAAAATGCGCCAGGTAAGACATAAAAATCAACAAGATAATTCTTACTCCTAAAGCCAGGAGAAGACCCAAAATTCTTGCTTTGTTTTGTTCTTCTTTCTCTACACGGTCGGAAATAATAGAGATGAAGATAACATTATCAATTCCCAAAATTACTTCCAACATCGCAAGGGTCATCAAACTGATCAACCCATCCACCGACATTAACGGCTCCAACATAATACTCTTTTGTTTTAGTGGCAATCAATCCTTCGGCAACAAGATGATTTACCAAATGCTTTTTACTATGAATTAATTAAGATGTTTTCTAATGAGTAGCTGTACCTCGTTGAAAGAAAGCATTGTTATTCTCATCAATTCAGATCTTTTTCAAATCTCAATATAATCAATTTTATGTCTTCCATATCTAAAGTCTCATTAACCAATAAAAAACCTTTGCTGTCTGCTGGTAACGAGAGTCAAATATTTGATTTACACTATTTTAATTCAAAATTGATGGGTCTCGAAATCTTCCTTTAGTTGATTGCTTGACATGGACACCCCCAATAAGAAGTAGTTTAATCATAAAAGAAATTCTTTTCTGTCAATCTATACAAATTTTTGATACCCTTCTTTAGCGATATCTTCCACTGATTTCAATACTTTTGATTTCAATTCTTCCTTAAACGCCTGCATCTTTTTTGCCAACGCATCGTCGTGTGAAGCTAGAATCTGTACCGCTAGGATACCTGCATTCTGAGCGCCATCAAGCGCTACTGTAGCTACCGGTACACCGCCCGGCATTTGTAAAATAGAAAGTACAGAATCCCAACCATCAATAGAATTAGATGATTTCACAGGAACACCAATAACAGGTAGTGTGGTTAACGATGCTACCATGCCCGGTAAGTGTGCCGCCCCGCCAGCTCCGGCGATGATGACTTTAATTCCTTTCTTTGCGGCACCTTCTGCATACTCCAACATCCTGTGAGGTGTGCGGTGTGCAGAAACAATGGTCAATTCAAACGGTACTTGAAAGTTTTCCAACACTTTTGCAGCGGCAGACATGATCTTTAGATCAGACTGGCTACCCATGATGATGCCGACTACAGGTGTTACGCTTTTATTTTCAGCCATGATTTTACCGCTTTCGCTTTATCTTTTAATGTGCTAAGATTCTGATCCAAGATAGTAACATGACCCATTTTACGGAAAGGCTTTGTTGTTTTCTTTCCATAAAAATGCACATGAACGCCTTCTAGTTTTAATGCTTCTTCTAATCCTTCATAGATCACATCTCCTGAATATCCATCCTCACCCAATAAGTTGACCATGGCGGATGGACTTAACGTACGCGTCGAACCCAATGGTAATCCTAAAATAGCACGCAGATGTTGTTCGTACTGAGACGTATCATTCGCCTCAATCGTCTGGTGCCCGCTATTATGGGGACGAGGAGCAACTTCATTAATCAGCACTTCTCCTTCTTTTGTTAAGAATAATTCCACCGCTAATAATCCAACCATTCCGAAAGCGTTGATCACATCCTTTGCTAAGGCATCTGCTTTCGCAGCAATGGCTGGAGAAATATCTGCCGGAGCAAATAAGTATTCCACCAGATTGTGAACCGGATTAAAAACCATTTCCACTACCGGAAAGGTTGTTACTTCTCCTTGTTCGTTGCGGGCTACAATAACAGCCAATTCTTTCTCAAAAGGAATTGCTTGTTCCAGCAAACTCTCTTTGTCAAATCCTTTGCTGATATCTTCCAATGTAGCAATGCGCTGTACACCCCTGCCATCATAACCGTCTTTACCTAACTTCTGAAAACCCGGTAGCAAATGAGCATGCTGCGCGATTTCTTCTTTGTTATTCAGTAAGACAAAGGGCGCAGTAGGTAACCCTTTGCTGCGGTAAAATTCTTTCTGCTTTCTTTTATCCTGAATAATTTCCAACACTTGAGGCTGAGGATAAACCTTTTTGCCCGCTTGCTCTAATTTCTTCAAGGCTTCAATATTCACGTGTTCGATCTCTATGGTAATCAGATCAAGATCTTTGGCCCAATTCAAAATCGCTTGTTCATCCTGCAA
The DNA here is from genome assembly GCA_028288405.1 of Chitinophagaceae bacterium. Classification (GTDB taxonomy): domain Bacteria; phylum Bacteroidota; class Bacteroidia; order Cytophagales; family Cytophagaceae; genus JACMQM01. The sequence goes on along the minus strand of JAQBNS010000048.1, from coordinate 19,249 downwards.
GGATCCTTGCGTAAACTTCTTTGTAAAAGCTTTACACGGTGCATCTCCATCCGGATCCATCACCGAAAGGTCGAGGTTAAAGTCTATGGCAGACTGGATCAGCATACGGCCCAACTGACCTCCTCCTAAAACACCTACCGCTTGATTGATTCCTTTTGCCATGTTATTAGATCAACGAAACGCCTCCCATATCAGCAGGCTGAGCAACACCTATCAATTTTAAAATGGTAGGTGCAAGATCTCCTAACTTACCATCTTTAATGGTGCCCTTGTAATCTGCATCAACCAGGATGCATGGGACCAAGTTGGTGGTGTGAGCAGTATTCGGTGTACCGTCTTCGTTGATCATCATGTCTGCATTACCGTGATCAGCAATGATAATGCTGGTATAACCATTCTCTAGCGCAACATTAACAACCGCTTCAGCGCAATCATTTACTGTTTCAACTGCTTTTATCGCTGCCTCGAAAACGCCTGTATGACCCACCATATCAGGGTTTGCAAAGTTCAATACAATGAAATCAGGTTCCTTTGTTTTTAGTTCAGGAATAATTTTATCACGAATGTCCATGGCACTCATCTCCGGTTGCAAATCGTATGTTGCTACTTTAGGAGAAGGACACAATAGTCTTTTCTCTCCTTCAAACGGCTGCTCGCGACCTCCGGAGAAGAAGAACGTGACGTGCGGATATTTTTCTGTCTCTGCAATACGGATTTGCTTTTTACCCGCTTTCGCCAAAACTTCTCCTAATGTATTGTTCAGATTGTCCTTATCAAAAATCACATGAACATTGCTGAACGTGTTGTCATAGTTAGTCATGGTGACATAGTACAACGATAATTTTTTCATGTCCTGTTCAGGAAAATCTTTTTGCGTCAACGCAATCGTAATCTCACGACCTCTGTCTGTTCTGAAGTTGAAACAAATCACGACATCTCCTTCTTCGATCAAACCTAATGCTTTACCTTCTGCATCGGTGATGACCACAGGCTTAATGAACTCATCGGTTACGTCTGCAGCATAAGAAGCTTTCACACTAGCCAGAGCATCTGTAGATTTCTCTCCAACACCTTTAACCATTAAGTCATAAGCCAACTTCACGCGCTCCCAGCGGTTGTCACGGTCCATGGCGTAATAACGTCCAATGACAGTAGCAATCTTACCCGTCGTTTTATCAAGATGCGCTTGAAGATCTTTCAAATAATCATAACCGCCTTTAGGATCTGTATCTCTACCGTCTGTAAAAGCATGTATCAATAGATCCTTCACGCCTGCTTGCTTGGCGATAGTCGTGAGGCCCTTCAAATGTTCTGTATGAGAGTGAACACCACCATCGGAAACCAATCCGATCAAGTGCACCTTTTTATTATTGGTCTTTGCGTAATCAAATGCTGCTTTTAATTCTTTCTCGTTTGCTAGTGTACCTTCTTTTACAGCAAGATTGATTTTTACCAAATCCTGATACACCACACGGCCCGCGCCAATGTTCATGTGTCCCACTTCAGAGTTGCCCATTTGTCCTTCCGGTAAACCTACGGCTAAACCAGATGCTTCCAGTTTGCTGTGCGGGTATTTGGAATACAATCCGTCGATGAATGCTGTTTTTGCCTGTGCAATGGCAGATACGGCCGGGTTTGTTCCAATACCCCAACCATCTAAAATCATTAGTAATACCTTCTTATTCATAGCGCAAATATAATCTTTCAGCTTTGTTATTGAAGTTGATTTTGAACACGTTTTTTTAAATGGTTAGTTGTCAGTCGATTAATTTTTAATCGGTGAAAAACGCTTATATGGCATGATTTTCGCTGTTGTTGTCGGGAAAACGAGTAGATAGTGAAAAACCTTCAACCGTACCTTTTAAGTTTTGTATTAAGTGTCGGTGTTATTAGCATAGCACTGGCCCAAAGTCAGAATGCCGATGCTGTGATTGAGAAGCTGAAAATCAGCCTTAAATCAGGTAATTCAAAGGAATTGGTAAGTGATTTTCACGACATCGTAGAAGTGACTCTTCCTGATCAGGAAGGCAGCAACTACAGCAAAACACAGGCAGAGTTTGTGTTGCGCGATTTCATGAAGAAATATCCTCCCGTAGATTTTAAATATGTTCATAAGGTCCTTGACCGTGAAGATTTTAAATTCGTCATCGGTGAGTACTTATATAGTGGCGGAAAATACAGAGTCACCATGGTCATTAAACCGACCAAGGGTGTTTATTCGGTAGATTCCATTGTATTTGAAAAGTAATAGTTTTAGCAGGAACTAGATTTAAAAGCGATTAATTTCTCTCGAAAAGCCCTGAATTAAATCAGGGCTTTTTTTTATGTTTGTGCCCGTGTACGACTACCTGCATCCTTCACATATTTCTGCTTTTATCCAACAAGCTCTTCTGGAGGATGTTGGTTCCGGAGATCATACTTCCCTTTCTTCTATTGCTGCCGGAACTACCAACAGAGCACGATTGCTGGTTAAAGACGAAGGTCTCTTAGCCGGAGTAGAATTGGCTCAGCACATTTTTACTGCAGTGGATTCTGCTCTTCAAGTAGAGTTCCTGATGAAAGACGGACAGTGGATGAATAAAGGCGATATTGTACTCACCGTACAAGGCTCAGTGCATTCCATTTTAAAAGCAGAGCGATTGGTATTGAATTGCATGCAGCGCATGAGCGGCATTGCTACTTATACTCAACAACTCAATACACTGATTGAAGGAACAGGTGCCCGCTTGTTGGATACTCGCAAAACAACACCTAACTTTCGCCTCCCGGAAAAATGGGCGGTGAAGATTGGGGGAGGGGTAAATCATCGTTATGGTTTGTTCGACATGATCCTGCTCAAGGACAATCATGTGGATTATGCCGGAGGAGTAACCAAAGCCTTGAAAGCGGCTAAAAATTACTTGAAAAGCACAGGTCTTTCTCTGGATATAGAATTAGAAACTAGATCTTTAGAAGAAGTAAAGGAAGCATTGATTGAAGGAGGTATAAAACGCATCATGCTGGATAATATGGCTCCGGAAATGATGAAAGAAGCGGTAAAACTGATCGGAAAACAAACAGAAACAGAAGCTTCTGGGGGAATTACGGAAGCTACCATTCGGGAAGTGGCTTTATGCGGAGTGGATTATATATCAGTGGGAGCCCTGACGCATAGCGCCAAAAGTTTAGACTTAAGTTTGAAAGCATATTAGATTATAAATAGTACGATGATTATCAAAACCAAAAAGTATCAATTACCTAAAAACACCTATGTAAAGTCTGCCTTATTCGGGCTGCTTAAAAAACAATGGTGGTATTCCGCTCTACCCATCGCTATTGCAGCGATGACCTTTATCTGGCCTTCTTTGTGGGCTTGGTTTATCTTTCCTGCTTTGGCTATAGCAATTGGTTATGTCTTATTCTGGTTGATTCAATTTACCGGTGTGACGCAATTGGAACAAAACAAAATCATGTTTCAGCGCCTGAGTTATGAAATCGACAGCCGCCAGATCATGATCAAACTCAACGAAAGACAAGGCAGTCCGCTGAAATGGGAAATGATTAAAAGTGCGCAGAAAAATAAGGACCACTTCTTATTGATCATTGGTAAAGGTCAATTCATTTACCTGCCGTTCCGTATTTTCAATGGAGATCATGAGATTAGATTTTTAGAGACGATTTTGCAGCGGAAGAATTACTTGGCGCAATAAACAGGTACGAGCAAAGAGCAAGGAGGTACGAAATCAATCGTACCTCCTTGCTCCTAGCTCTTCACTAATTCTTTTAAGCACTCAATCCAAGTCTCTGAAGTATTCAAACTCTCCACTAGCTGCCAGTGTTCACCACCGGCATGCAAGAATAAATCCTTATACTCTTCTCCTCCTTCTTCTATCGTTTCCAGGCAATCGGCAACAAATGAGGGAGAGAAAAACAAGATCTTCTTTTTCCCTTTCTGTGCTAAATCAGGAATCACTTCATCTGCGTAAGGCTTGATCCATGGGGTTTTTCCGAGACGTGATTGAAAACAAACGGTATATTGATCTTTCGTTAAACCCAATTGCTCTGCCAACAAACGAGTGGTTTCAAAACATTGGGCGCGGTAACAATATTTATTTTTAGAATGGTAAACAGAACAACAGTCTCCGAGTTTACAATAATTGTCTACGCTGGCCTTCAGGATTTGACGCTCGGGAAGACCATGGTAAGAAAACACAACATGATCAAACGTTTGCTGTTGCATGTATTGCTGCCCTAACTCAGCAAAGGCTTTGATAAACAAAGGATGATCACAAAAATTCTCTACGACCTGGAGCTCGGGAATTACTTCCCATTGCTGAATGACACGCAGCAGCTCTTCTGTAGCAGAACCTGTAGAGGCCGAAGCATATTGAGGGAAAAGAGGAATAACAATTAGCTTAGCCAATCCTGCGCGTTGCCATTTATTGACTATACTCTCTATAGAAGGACTTTGGTAACGCATGGCCAGTTCCACTTCATAATCATCCCCTAAAGATTTTGCCAATAAGGCTTTGGCTCTTTGACTATATACAAGCAAAGGCGAGCCTTCTTTCATCCAAACGTTGTTGTATACTTTAGCAGACTTGGGTGCTCGAAAAGGTGCAATGATCAGGTTAATCAATGGCCAGCGTTTGTAGACTGGGATGTCAATCACACGTCTGTCCATCAGGAATTCCTTCAGGTATTTGCGAACATCAGGGACCGATGGACTGTCCGGAGTACCTAAGTTGATCAAAAGGACTCCTGTTTTATGTAATTTTTTGTGGGAAACCATTTAAACTTATTTAATTTGCAAACTTAACAAAACTAACCTTGAAATGTTGACTCAAGGTCTTCAATAATATTACCTATGGAAAACAAAGTATCAGCCCCGGTAGACAATAACGTATTCAAAAAAGTGGTATCCCACGCCAAAGAATACGGGTTTGTATTTCCTTCCAGCGAAATCTACGACGGGTTGCAAGCCGTTTACGACTACGGTCAAAACGGTGTCGAATTGAAAAACAACATCAAACAGGCATGGTATAAAGCCATGACTCAGCTTCACGATAATATCGTTGGTCTTGATGCAGCGATTTTCATGCATCCCTTAACCTGGAAAGCGTCGGGGCACATCGACAACTTCAGCGATCCGATGATCGATAACAAAGATTCACAGAAGCGTTACCGCGCTGACGTATTGATCGAGGAAAGAGCAGCAGAGATGGAAGGCAAAGGCCTGGTAGAAGAAGCGAAAGTATTGGTACAGAAGCTTGCCCGTTTATTGGAAGCCGAAGATTTGAAAGGTGTACAGGAATTGATCATCAATGAAAAAATTGTTTGTCCCGTTTCAAAAACGGCCAACTGGACGGAAGTTCGTCAATTCAATTTGATGTTCTCTACGCAGGTAGGATCTGTAGCAGAAGACGCCAGCACTATTTACCTACGACCAGAAACCGCTCAAGGTATTTTCGTCAACTTCCTGAACGTACAGAAAACAGGCCGTATGAAGATTCCTTTTGGCATCGCTCAAATCGGTAAAGCATTCCGTAACGAGATTGTAGCCAGACAGTTTACTTTCCGTATGAGAGAGTTTGAACAAATGGAAATGCAATTTTTTGTTCGCCCGGGAGAAGAAATGAAATGGTACAACAGCTGGAAAGAGGCCCGCATGAAATGGCACCAGGCCATCGGTATTCCGGCTTCCAAATTGAAATTTCACGACCACGAAAAACTGGCTCACTACGCCAATGCAGCGGTAGACATAGAGTTTGAGTTTCCTTTTGGTTTCAAAGAAATAGAAGGTATACACTCCAGAACAGATTTTGACTTAAAAAGCCATCAGGAATTATCGAAGAAGAAACAACAATACTTCGATCCTGAGATCAATCAAAATTATATTCCTTTTGTAGTAGAAACCTCTGTAGGTGCCGACCGCTCCTTCTTAGCCGTGCTTTGTAATGCCTTTACAGAAGAAACTACAGGTGAAGGAGAAGATGCCAAAACACGTACTTACTTAAAACTGCATCCTGCTCTGGCACCGGTAAAATTAGCCATTCTACCTTTAATGAAGAAAGATGGTTTAGCGGAGAAGGCCCGTGAAATCTACGAGTCCTTGAAGTTTGATTTCAATGTAACCTATGAAGAGAAAGATGCTATCGGTAAACGTTATACTAGAAACGACTTGATCGGTACTCCATTCTGCGTAGCCGTCGATCATCAAACCTTAGAAGACAATACCGTAACCATACGCCACCGCGATACGATGGAGCAGGAACGTGTGCCGATTGCTGCTTTGAGAGAAAAAATCGGAGAAGCTGTTTCTCTGAAAAGAATATTGGAAAAATTGATGTAATCATTAGAAGCCTGGTTTGTGCCAGGCTTTTTTTCTTATTTTGGATAGTAAGCTGCTGCGTGAGGGATAGAAGCGGAAAGCCCACAGCGAGCATGAAGGTATGTAATAGGATGGATTGATGGATTCGAGCGAGGACTTGCAGCGGATAGCCCGACCCGAAGGGACACGCCCTCATTTTTAATATTGCATTCCATCATCGAAGCCTATAAAAATTATCTGTCCCATTATTTATTAAAGAATCCCACTTTTCCTTATCTTAATTGGATGTCTACTAATCAATACTCTGCCATTGGCTTCTTAGGAGGAATTGCATTGCTTTTTCTGATTGTACTTTCTGGCGGAAACATCGCTATCATGATCGGTGTTGCATTGCTTGTAGTTATTCTCTATTTCTCTTTTCGAGCATTAAAAAAACCTCCTGCGCTTACCATACAGCAAAAGGCCATTCTGGTTGATTTTGATTTTTATAAAACTTTAACAATTGCCGAGCGCAAGGAGTTTGAATACAGAGTATCTTACCTGACTCAAAACAAAGAGTTTATGGGCCGTAAGGATTTGGTAGTCACAGACCGCATGAAAATACTCATTGCCGCTACGATTGCTCAGATCGGTTTCGGTTTTGAATTCATCACATTTGAAGACTTCGACAAAATCATCATTTTCCCTAAAGCCTATTACTCTAAGTACACCGGACATTATCATAAAGGAGAAGTCAATGCATCCGGTGTCATCGTATTATCCTGGGCAGATTTTCTGGAAGGTTTTAAGATTTCAGATGATGGTTATAATGTTGGTTTGCACGAGATTGCACATGCTTTACGTCTGGAAGATGCGATTCCCGGTGACGAGTACCATTTTCTAAAAGAGACAGACTTAACCGTTTGGAATCATGTGGCAGAAACGGAGTATGATAACATACGTGCAGGAAAACCTTCTTTTATACGTTCTTATGCGGGTACCAATCGACAAGAATTTTTTGCGGTATGCATAGAGCAGTTTTTTGAACAACCTCAAGGCTTTTATGATGCCTTACCTGAGTTGTACAAAGCAATGGCTCGCCTCATCAAACAAGACCCTTTGAAGCGAAAAAGAAATTACTTCTAAATCCTCTTTTTTTCTTCGCAAACCATTAAAATTCACTATTTTTGACCCCCCGACTATGATTGCTATGATTGTCCTGGATAATAAACAGGCTGATCTGTTATCAGGATTAAATGATAAGCACCAAATGATAAATAACAAATCATTCAACAAGCATCTGGCTATTGTTGTTTTTGATTTAGTTGGAATTTGGGATTTGTTGTTTGGGATTTAAACAGCCTTAACCACGATTCATTATGTGGCATAATATAGCATCCTTCATTCTTAAAAGTAGGTTATACCTTCTGCTGATCACGGCAGGAATTACAGCCTTTATGGGTTACCACGCTACGCGTACAGAAATCACTTATGATTTTCTTGCCGTGGTGCCACAGGACGATCCTGATTTTCTCTACTTCAAAACTTTTCAAAAACAATTTGGTGAAGACGGTAATCTTTTCTTAGTCGGTTATCAGGATAAGAAACTTTTTGAACTGAAAAATTTCCAAAGACTAGACTCTATCTGCCGCAACATAGAATCCAGTGCGGGTATCAACCAGATCATCAGTATTCCTACACTCAAGATTTTAAGAAAAGACACGGTCAATAATAAATTTGTCCTTGTTCCGCTTTATGACAAGGTACCGCAAACACAAGCCGAGCTGGACAGCATCATGACCTTGGCCAAGGACCAGAAGATGTACGAAGGATTGATCATGAATCAAAACACCAACGCTACAATTCTTGCCATTGCCATTAAAAAAGAAGACCTGAACTCTGTCCGCAGACAAGGTATCATTGAAAAGATCATAAACACCAATACTCATTACGCCAATGAAATCGGTGTAAAAGTGCATTATGCCGGTTTGCCTTATGTGCGTACGGTCATGTCAAGAGAAGTAAAGGCGGAGTTCGGATTGTTCATGGCACTAGCCGCTATTGTTACTTCCATCATCTTGTTTTTATTCTTCCGTTCTTTATTCGCTGTGCTATTTACCTTTGCAGTTATAGGTATCACGGTAGTCTGGACCATGGGTACGATTGTGTTGCTCGGTTATAAGATGACCTTGCTCACCGCGATGTTGCCGGCATTGATCATTGTATTGAGTATTCCCAATTGTATTTACATGTACAATAAGTACCATCAGGAAATACGCAGGCACCAGAATAAAATCAAAGCCTTGAGCCGTGTCATTGAAAAGATCGGCTTCCTGACTTTCATGACCAACATCAACACAGCCGTTGGTTTCTTTGTATTGTATACTACGAACATCATCATCATCAAAGAATTCGGTTTGGTTGCCGGCTTACTCAGCATTGCGACATTCCTAATTTCTATTATCGTGATTCCGATTTTATTTTCTTTTCTACCGGCACCTAATGATAAGCAGCTTAAACACCTTGACCTGCGATTCCTAAGAAAAGTCAATCACATTCTGGAATTCCTCGTGATCCGTCACCGTCCGGTGATCTATATTGTAACAGTCGTGATATTGGCTATTTCTTTTTATGGCATCTCCCGCATCTATGTGACTTCACACATGGTCGATGACCTTCCATCACGAAGTAACGTAAAAACTGATCTTGCTTTCTTTGAACAACATTTCAAAGGAATCATGCCATTGGAGATTGTAGTGGACTTCAATAAAAAGAAAGCCGTATCCAATCCGAAGAATTTAAAAAAACTGGAAGAGTTCCAAACCTACATTTCTTCACTCAATAATGTATCTGCCCCGATTTCTGTCGTGAACATGGTGAAAGGCGCCAGACAAGCTTTCTACGGTGGAGATCCTGCATTCTACGCTTTACCCAGTAATCAGGAACGTGTCTTCTTAGCTAAGTACTTGAGCAAAGACACTTCCGGTACTTCTTCTCTTTTGCGTTCTTTCGTAGACGATGAAGGCAAGACAGCACGCTTCAGTTGCAAAGTAGCGGATTTGGGTACAGCAGAAACCAATGAATTGGTGAACCGCAACATCGAAGTAAAAGCGAAAGAGATCTTCGAAGGGGATAGTACAGTCAAAGTTCACTTGACAGGAAGTACTTTACTTTACCTGAAAGGCAACCAATACCTCATCCATGATTTATCTGAAAGTTTGTTGTATGCCGTGATCCTTATTTCATTGATGATGGCAATGATCTACTTCAATTTTAAAATGGTCATCATCTCTATGATCCCTAACATCATTCCGATGGTGATCACTGCAGGTATCATGGGCTTATTCAATATCCCGCTGAAGCCAAGTACAGCTTTGATATTCGGAATCTCTTTTGGTATCTCGATCGATAGTACCATACACTTCCTGAGCAAATACAAACAGGAGTTGAAAATGAATAAGAATGTGCTGAAGGCGATTGTCATGACTTTAGAAGAATCGGGGGTAAGTATGATTTATACTTCCATCGTGTTGTTCAGTGGTTTTGTTATTTTCTCTTTCTCCGATTTCGGTGGAACCATTGCCTTGGGTGTATTGACATCCATTACCTTATTTTGGGCGATGTTTACCAATCTGATTTTATTGCCGGCACTCATTTTATCAGCTAGTCCAGGCGATAAGAGAAATTTGTTTTCTATTGTACAATTAAGAGACAGAGGTCATTTTCATCATTCGGAAGAAGACGATGAAGAATTGGACTTAGGTAAATTAGATAAAAGAGTGGAAGAAAGCACTCCTGAAACAACGTGAAAAAATACACCGAACACAAAGGACTTGACCTTGCAGCAGTAGGACAAGAAATATTAGCTTACTGGAAAAAAGAAAATATTTTTGAGCAATCCATTTCGGAAAGAGAAGGAGCTCCTTCTTTTACTTTTTACGAAGGACCACCGTCCGCTAACGGAACTCCCGGCATTCACCACGTGATGGCACGTGCGGTGAAAGACGTTTTCTGCCGTTACAAAACAATGAAAGGCTTTCAGGTAAAACGTAAAGGCGGCTGGGATACACACGGCTTACCGGTAGAACTGCAAGTAGAGAAAGAACTGGGCATTACCAAAGAAGACATCGGCAAAAAAATCACCGTAGAAGAATACAATGCCAAATGCCGCGAGGCGGTCATGAAGTTCAAAGGCGAATGGGATGACTTAACGGAGAAGATGGGCTATTGGGTAGACCTGAAAGATCCATACATTACATTCGATCGCAAATACATTGAGTCGCTTTGGTTCTTGTTGAAAGAACTGTACAAAAAAGATTTTCTTTACAAAGGTTATACGATACAACCATACTCTCCTGCAGCAGGCACAGGCTTGAGCTCTCACGAGTTGAACCAACCGGGTTGTTACAAAGACGTCAAAGATACCAGTGCAGTAGCACAGTTTAAAGCAGTCAGTGATCAATGGGCAGTAGATGACGATGTTTACTTCTTAGCTTGGACAACTACTCCATGGACACTTCCTTCTAACAGTGCATTAGCTGTAGGTGAAAACATCACTTACTTAATGGTAGAGACGGTAAACCCATATACTCATGTTCGTGTCAATGTTATATTGGCTAAAGACCTGGTAGGAAAATATATTCAACTGGAAACGCATGAACCACTTACTGTTTTAGGCAAAGTTTATAATTATGGATACGAACTGCTCGTAGATCGTACAGCGCTTGAAAAAGAATTTGCAAAAGACGAAGCAAGCAAAACACAAAAGTTCGAAGTGTTCTTGGATGAAAAATTAAAACATTTTTTCAAAAACCCTAAAGCCGGTAAGTTCGACGGTAAAGCACTACAAGAATTCAAAGGCAAAGAATTGGTTGGTATCAAGTACGAACAGTTGATGCCTTACGTAAAACCGACTGCTCCTGCTTTCCGCGTCATTGCCGGTGACTTTGTGAGTACGGAAGATGGTACCGGTATCGTACACATTGCTCCAACCTTCGGTGCAGACGATGCTCGCGTTGCCAAACAAGCAGGTATTCCTGCCATCACCGTACTGGATGACGAAGGAAACGAATTGCCTTTGGTAGATAAACGTGGTCGTTTTGTGAAAGAGGTAACGGACTTCGCCTTGGAATATGTGAAGGAAGCTTACTACACAGAAGCAGAGTTGGAAGCAGAACGCAAAAAACAAGTGCGTGAAAAATACCTTTCAGTAGACGAACGTATTTCGATCAAACTGAAAGAAGAGAACAAAGCCTTCAAAGTAGAAAAATACGAACACAGTTATCCGCACTGCTGGAGAACAGATAAGCCTGTACTCTACTACCCGCTGGATTCCTGGTTCATCCGTACCACGGCCGTTAAGGACCGCATGGTAGAATTAAATAAAACCATCAATTGGAAACCTGAATCTACCGGTACCGGACGATTTGGCAACTGGTTGGAAAACCTGATCGACTGGAATTTATCTCGTTCCCGTTATTGGGGAACTCCTCTTCCGATCTGGAGAACAGAAGACGGTAAAGAAGAAAAATGCATCGGTTCTATTGCCGAGCTCGAACAAGAATTAGATAAAGCACGTGAAGCAGGAATCAAAAATCCTGATTCTATTGAAGACTTACACCGTCCTTACGTTGACGATATCGTATTGCTCTCTGACAGCGGGAAACCGATGTTTCGTGAAAAAGATTTGATCGACGTATGGTTTGATTCCGGTGCCATGCCTTACGCACAGTGGCATTACCCGTTTGAAAACCAGGACATATTCTCCAACAACTTCCCTGCTGATTTCATCGCAGAAGGAGTCGATCAAACACGCGGTTGGTTCTTTACACTACACGCCATCTCGGTGATGTTGTTTGATAAAGTCGCTTTCAAAAATGTCATTGCCAACGGATTGGTATTGGATAAAAACGGCAACAAGATGTCCAAGCGATTGGGCAATGCGATCAATCCGTTTGAAACCATCGCTAAATACGGACCAGATGCTACCCGCTGGTACATGATCGTCAATGCACCGCCCTGGGATAACCTGAAATTCAATATCGAAGGGGTAGCCGAAGTACAGCGCCGTTTCTTGGGTACGCTGCAAAACACCTACTCCTTCTTCGCTCTGTATTCCAACTTGGATGGTTTCACTTTCAGCGAAGCGGAGATTCCTTTAGCAAAACGCACAGAAAGTGATCGCTGGATTATTTCTCGTTTGAATACCTTGATCATTAATGTTGACAAGGCTTATACCGATTACGAACCAACCCGTGCAGCTCGTGAAATCCAGGACTTCGTCATGGATGAATTGAGTAACTGGTATGTTCGTCTCAATAGAAAAAGATTCTGGAAAGGAGAATACAACGAAGACAAGCAAGCTGCTTATCAAACCTTATATACTTGTTTGGAAACCATCGCTCGCCTCAGCGCTCCGATTGCTCCGTTCTATACAGAGAAATTATTCCGTGACTTGAATGAAGTGACCGGCAAATCAGCTGCTGCTTCTGTTCACTTGTCTCTATTCCCGGTAGCGAATACTGCACACATCGATGCAGAACTGGAAGAGCGCATGAACCTCGCTCAACGTATTTCTTCTTTGATCCACTCCCTGCGTAAAGCCAGTAACATCAAAGTAAGACAACCTCTTACTCGTGCTTTGCTTCCTATTCTAAACGAACAAATGAAACGTCGTGTACAGGCCGTTGAAAGCCTGATCTTATCGGAAGTAAATATTAAAACACTAGAATACATCGAAGACACTTCCGGTGTGATTGTAAAAAGCATCAAACCAAATTTTAAAAAGCTTGGTAAAGAATACGGAGCCAAACTGAAAGAACTGGGTAATGCAATTCAGGCCATGCAGGAAAAAGACATCCTGGCTTTAGAAACCAATAATAGCTATAAACTAGTATTGGCGGATGGTACAACCATTAACATCACATTGGAAGATGTCGAGATTCGCTCTCAGGATATTCCAGGCTGGTCTGTGGCTTCGGAAGGAAATGTAACAGTAGCGTTAGACATCAACCTTACCGATGAACTGCGTCAGGAAGGTATTGCACGCGATGTTGTAAACCGTGTTCAGAATCTTCGCAAAGACTTAGGTCTGGATGTGCAGGATAAAATTAAAATAACCATTCAAAAATCTGACGAACTCATCAATTCCGCTTTGATGAGCAACAAGGAATACATCTGCGAAGAAACACAAGCATTGACCTTAGAGCTTCTGGAAAACGTGATTGGCGCTACCGCTGTAGAAATGGATGAACAATCACTGATGGTCAAAATAGAAGTTCAATAAACTATTAAAGGAATAAGTGTCGCGTTGCACGTTCTTCACTTATTCTAGTTCTTACTCCTTACAAAAACCTTGATGAAAACTTATAAGTATTTTTTAGCCACCTTGTTTGTCATCCTGTTGGACCAGGCGGTCAAGTTGTATGTATTCTATACATTCCCATTTGAAGGATATGAAATAAAAATATTCGGAGACTGGTTCAAGCTAAATTACATTACCAACGCAGGCATGGCTTTCGGGATCAGCATTGCCGGTGATTATGGTAAGTTGTTGCTCACAGTATTCAGAATCATCGCCTGTGGCGGTATTGCCTGGTATCTGCACCAATTGATTTTGAAAAAATTACCTGACGGTTTACTTTGGAGTATCGCATTAATTTTAGGTGGTGCTATCGGAAATGTAGTAGACAGTACTTTCTACGGTGTTCTTTTAAACAACGCTCCTTATGATGCCCCTACTCCATGGTTTCATGGAAAAGTAATCGATATGTTTTTTATCGATCTATGCAATTGCCTTATACCGGATTGGGTGCCTTTGATAGGCGGTGCTTATTATCCTTTATGGCCGGTATTCAATGTAGCTGATGCCAGCATATTTATAGGTGTGATTTGGATTATCATTTACCAACGCAAGTTCTTTAAGGATGACTCGAATAAGGAAATAGCGGCACAATAAACTCAAGCTGATTAACCCTAAATCCCTAAAGGGACTTTAATTTTTACTAAACAAAGAAGCTCTTCGCATAGTATATGCGAAGAGCTTCTTTGTTTCATCATACAAATTCCCCTTTAGGGGTTAGGGGTCAGAAGGATGGTATCAATAAAAAGGTCTGCCTCATAAGAAGCAGACCTTTTTATTGATCTTATAAACCGTTCGTTTCTAATACTGTTGGAAAACAGAGTAGTCCACAAACTTTGTGCTTGTTGCTACTACTGTGGCAGTAATATTAAGCAGGTAACCATTAGATGCACAAGACTGATCCAATATGTTATTTGTTCCATCTGTTCGATAACCGGCTGTTGCGGAGAATTGGTACTTGTAATTGTGATCATCGCTAAATGCCGTATGCTCCACTCTTCCTGTTTTCAATATGTATGGACCACTATAACTTGTTCCACAGTTGCTCCATACAAAAGGAGTAGGAATGGTGTGAATGAATCTTCTATTGTCAACGTCTGTACCGTACTCACTTACTGCATCATAAGTACCCGGCAGATAAGTATCGGCAGCAATTGTAGTATCTCCTTCAAACTTTAAGGAGATTCCGGTAGCTGTACCATTAGAAGTAAATGTTTTCTTACGGAACAAGTTCCAGGTTCTTGAGAAGGTAGATCCTCCAGTGCCTGTCGTATCATAAGTCAATGTCAATGTACCACGTGTCTTATGAGCAACTGTTCCGGGAGTGGTAGTAAACAAACTAGCCAATGTTCCTCCCGTTAAATTGGTAATGTATGTAGTACCATTGTAAACAATCTCTTCGCCGGAAGCATTATAGTGTACCTTATAATTATTGAAAACGATTTGCAATTTAGCATTGGCATCCGAGAATTTTGTTCCGCTAACTAGCGTTACGCTGATAGAACCGCTTAATACACGGGAACCACAGTTTACACCATTATAGTTTATAGTATAGTTGTTTGTATTTAAAGTTACACTACCACAAGGCAATACAACAGCAGAAGCTCTTTGATTACCTGCGTATTGATCGGAATTATAAACTGATTCGATATCATCCTGCGCACGATCCAGTTCATTTCTTGCAGATGCATCATCTGCCTGCTCTCCTTTATTTGTTGGTGCTACTTCATCTTGTTTTTTACAAGCAGTGAAAAGCAACGTTCCCATAACCAATACGGTGAGAACAGACATCCATTTCTTCTTCATAAAACTGTTTTTACGTTTATTAAAATAGTTGTTGAGGTATTTTAAAAGCTTACTTCATTAGGCTTACTTTGCCATCTGAACTATATTCCTAAAGGCAATTATTTCGTTTTGTCTATAATGATAGGAATTCTTGTCGTTCTTAGAGTATAACTTCTTTTAATAGTTTAATGTATTCATTCTTTTTCAGATTTATTTTAGGATTATTCTGCTTTTTCCCGGTTGTTTCAAAGGCTCAATTTATATCTGCCACTCTGGGAATAAACGGGTTAACTTGTTCGATGTGTTCATACGCTGTGCAAACTGAACTGGAACGTTTGCCCTTTGTAGAAAAAGCAACTTTGAATTTAAACACCAATATTGCTATCATCCTGTTCAAAACAGGCCAAAAAGTAAATATCCGGCAAGTGGTAGAAGCGGTTTACAAGGCAGGCTTTTCTGTAGGTTATACAGAAGCTGATTTCATTTTTAATGAACAAGAAGTTTCGGATCAATTTATTTTCTCCTACGACGGTTTCCATTATCAATTTCTTAAACCGGCTCAGTTGGTATTGAACGGAAAAACCACTTTAAAATTCATTGATAAAAAATACCTTCGTAAAAAAGCGTATTCCTTTTGGGAGCCTATGATCAAAGAAAGTTTGAATGGAAAAACAAAGGCCGATGCCGAAAACCTTTATCATGTAACGTTGTGATTCGTTTACTTTTTATAGCGCTCATCTTTTGGACTGTTTCTGCAAAGGCACAAGAACTTTATCCCTACGCAGAAGCAGCCAGTACGCAAGCCAAAGGTGTACCGGCCGTTCGGTTTACTTATGAAAACTATAAAGAACTTCCCTCACAGCGCGCCAGAAATTATGGAGGAGTAAGACTCATATATGGCATCACCGAAAAATTGACTGCAGGCATTTCTATAACAGGTTCCAATCATCATTTAAAAAAATTCCCGGCTGACCTCAGTTATTACTTTCAGAAACATCATCAAAAAACTTTTCAGCAAAACCCTTACCAGGTAGAAGGTCTCGTCGCTTCCTTAAAATATAAGTTCTTGAACCTCGATGGTCATCAGCGGCATTTTAGAATGGCTGTCATGGGTGCGGCGGCAAAATCTTTTATTCCCCATGATGGTGCAGAGCCTAGGCTGGGTGATAACTCCGGAGTAGACGGTTCATGGATTGCTACATTATTGATCAAGCGTTTTGCAGTATCCTTAACCAATGGTTATCTTTTCCCTTTTAAATACAAAGATGAAAGTCAAGGCTATAGTTTTAAGTCGGGCAATTGTCGTTACCTGAATCTATCTTTTGGCTATAGACTTATTCCAACTGCTTATTCCAGTTACAGCAATTTGAATGTAAACCTATATGTAGAATTCATTAGCGCCAATTATGATAAGGCAACGATGACTGTAAATGGACAACCTTACTCATTTGATGTTTATCAAAATGCTGACAAATACATTTACAACAGTTTACAAGCCGGCGGTTATACAGAAGTCAGACCATCCATTCAGTTGATCTTTTATTCTACGACACGTGTAGAGATGGGTGTGGCCAGTCCTATTTTTAATCAATCGTATTTACATTTTTACCCGATGTACTTCTTGTCTATTCACAAGAATTTTTTTAGAAACAAAAAAGCGGACAACCCCAAGAAAATCTAGCCTCGTTCTATTGGATGTCTTACTTAGGCTTTACAACAATATCCTTGATATTAAAACACAATTTCGTGTACACATTGATTCCTTCATATAAAGAAGAAATGCGAAGCTGTTCGTCTACATTGTGTACAGACGAAATTTCATCTTGTGTAAACACAGCCGGTATACAACCGTAGACAGGCACTCCCTTCACTCTAAAAATATTATTGTCTGTACTTGCCGGGAATAAATAGGGAATGACTGTTCCCTTAGGGTTTTGCTGATGAACGGCTTTAGCAAACGCCTCGTAATACTCTGTTCGGGGAGAAGGCTTGGAGGCAGGACTGGCTTCCAGGATTTTAATTTTCAATTTTTGGTTGGAGAGGCGTCGGAGTTTATTGATAAACTTTTCTGTTTCCTCCCCAGGTAGCAAGCGACAATCGAGCACCGCAATGGCTTTATTACCAATTTGATTTTTCACACTTTGTCCGCTGGAGAGCTGAGTGATTACAAATGTATTGTAAACAAAGGGATGAAAGATTTCACCTTCCTCAAAATACTTTTTGACAAAAGGCCATAGTATCATCCAGTTTACATGTTTCACAAAAAAACCTCTGGTACCACCAATGTAGTTTCCCATGCTTTTGAACATGTCCAATGTCAAAGGATCAAAACTCGGTTGTCTCGGTTGATCCATTAAACGGGTCAGGTAGCGGATCAATCTTTTATTGGCATATAAAGAAGGAGGCACAGCTCCGTGTCCGGAAGACTTCTGTTCTACTTCCAGTTGCAACCATAGCGCCGATTTTTCAGCCAGAGAAACACCATACAAATCAGGAGACATAATGCCTTCCAAAGGATTACTGATTCCCGAACCACCTTCTCCAAATACCACTACCGGATTTAATAAATCAAAATGCTTACTCACTACATAACTTGTTCCTCGGTCTCCGCCGGATTCTTCACCGGATACAAAGAGGATGGAATAGTTGTGTGAAAGATCTGCTGTTTTGATGCTGTCTTTAAAAGCCATCAAGGCGTAAAGCTGCATCACCGCTAATCCTTTGCAATCAATAGATCCGCGGCCATAGACTTTACCGTCTTCAATAGTTCCGGAAAAAGGAGGCTTTGTCCATGCTTCCTCATCACCGGGAGGAACGACATCGAGGTGATTTAAAAATACAACATTCGGTTTTCCTGATTCCAATGGATAAAGCGACACACAAAGATTCCATGCGGTATCCGCGCCATTGAACCAATACAAATGAAAGGGATATTTACTGGCTTCTTCGTAAATCATACCTGCCACTTCCTTTTCATTACCGCTGATAGAAGGAACTTGTATCAATTGAGAGAGAAGGCGCTCAGGCAAAACATCGGTTCTTTCCTGCGCAAATACCGTTGCACTGCACCATGCCAACATCACTACAATCGAAAAGGTATATTTTTGCATCTCTACATTTACTAAGGGTCAGTTAATATAGAAGATTCATAAGGAATAAAAAAGCCGATTGTTTTTAATTACAACCGGCTTCCTTTCTATTAATTCAGAGGTATGATAACAGGTGTGTTAGGCATATTCACCTCTTCCCATTGACCTAAGTAATTTTTTCTTCTTACTTTCATTACTTCTATTAAAATTTTATCGTTGGGTCTTAGGTCTGTCGCTGCGTTGACACTAAATACGGGAGTGTGCATCGATTGTTTGAAGGGACTGTTTTTTGCTCTTCCTACAGTGAGCTTCCATTCCACGATTTCATAGGTAGCATCTTCCGGTTGTTCATTTTTAAAGGTCTCATCCGCAATGACCTTCACCGATATACTTCTTACACTTACAGCTTCTGGACCTGGAAAAGGATTGATGATTCTGTTGTTTACTTTTACTTCTATTTTAGGAAGAGGAATTAATTTTACTTTGAACTTTCTCTCTCCGATAAATTGTCCCTGATTCATGACCTTCACATTCACAGAAGCCCCTTGTGGTTGTATGGTTACCGTTCCCTGACCGTCTAACTTTTTCAATACTCCTCCTTCCGATACGAACTCCGGATGATAGTAAGCACCAAGTGCAGGAACTTTAATGGACATTTTGTTGCCGCAATTTCTATACAGCGATTCCATCGCCACAGATTTGAACTCGAGTACCGGCTTTACTACT
>JAQBNS010000004.1 GCA_028288405.1 Chitinophagaceae bacterium | reverse complement strand
GATATTACGATTCAAATTCGTCAGCTCCATCTCAAGCCCTTTGGATGGTACAACTACGGCATCTGCATAGCGATAAAGGAATTTGACCAGGTAATACTTTATCGTTCTGGGTTTAGTAAAGGTGTGGTGATTCAATAGGATTGCGGCATTCTTGTTGGCACATAAACCAATGATGTTCATACTTGTCATCATGGGAAATACCAGATCCGGTTTTACTTTTCGTAAGATTGTTCGCAGTCTTATTACTTTCAATATAAAAGAGACTACTCTATTATTCAATAGTCTATTTCTTTTATTCACGCCCATAGAAAAAACCTGTACCTGATCTGAAAGAATGAACGCCGCATCCTTTGCATCATACACCACGCAAACTACTTCATACCCTCTACTCACCAGGTTGTTCATGAGGATAGAAGCAACACGTTGTCCCCCGCCATTCTTTAAATCGGGAATCAGGAAAGCGATTATGGGCTTTTTATTCATTCTAAATATTCTATTTTACTTTCTTCTTTTAACATCCTCTTAGCTTTTTGAAAAGAGATGATTCCTCCCGCTAACCAATAAGGAAAAAAAAGAATGACTATAAATAAACCCATCACATAATTCATTTTTACTTTACGATTAGAAAAAATGGTTCCCGGCAAATGAAGTGTAATGGATGGGAACAAATGTGACAGTCCATAATATTTAAGCAGAAAATAAAACACACTAGGCACCGGTCGGATACTAAATCCCATAGTTTTATAACCACTCCGGGATTTCATATCTCTTAAGCCTCCTGTGTTAGCTTGCTGATCAATACAAAATGCTTTTTCATTGAGTATATTTTTATATCCTGCTAAATAAGCGCGCATCCCCCAATCACCATCTCCCCATCTCATTCCATCGTATTGTCTATCAAATAAACCAATTTTCTGAAATACGATTCTCTTGACAAACGCATTTCCTGCCGGGAAATAGTGTGCATAATGAACATCTCCATCTTTTTCAATTTTCATTGAAAGATTGGCTTTCAGCAATCTCCCGGAAGAAATATCTGAATTGTACTTGACTATTGCATCTATATGATTTGAGATCCAATCTTTCTCTACTCTTATATCGTCTTCATATAAAGCAATCAAATCACCTTTAGCCTCCTGTATGGCTTTATTTCTGGCTAGCCATTGACCATGTCCATTTTGTCTTATGATTCTCAAGGGCAAATTAATTTCTTTATAAAATGCGTCGTCAAACTTATCTGATTGATCGATGACAATTACTTCCAGGATTTCGTGCGTTTGCACTTCCAGATCTTTTAACGCATCATATAAATACACATACCTGTTCAATGTTGGAATAATGATGGAAACAGTATAGTCCAATTTATCACTCCGTACCTGATTTTGCTGGCCCTTTCTTATGATTGCTTTGGTATAAGTATATCTCCTTCCCAATACCGTCAGACAACAGAATATCTCCTTTATCGGATTGTGAAAGGAAAGCAGCCTCAACACCAAAATATAAAGTACCCAACCTGAATTAAAATGTTTGTGAATAAATTTATAATTATCCGACAACGGAATATCGAGGCCATATTCAAGTTTCCGAGCTTTGCACTGTTCTAAAACAAGTACACCTTGCTGAAATACCTGATAGGCTAAATCCCATTTTCTCGCATGGAGCGACTCAAAGGAAGGATCTAATGTCAACCCGGATTTTATTTCCTCATCGATGGTATCGTAGTCAGGAAAGTAAATAGGGCCATCTTTGGAAGACACTACAAGAAAGTACCATTCTGGTCGTATGTATTTGTAGAAGAAAAACATTTATAGCAGTAGACTAAGTGGATTGTACTTTATGAAAGGTACTTCTGTACCTTTGATTTTCATTCAGCACATCATGGATAATTTGTAGAGGTTTCGTTATGCGAAGTAGTCAGTATTCTAATTATTTGTCTTATTTCATGGTAATTTAAATAGGCAAAAACGAGAAGCATTAAGTTTACAATTGATAATTCCATCCAGAATGAGTCTGCAAAAAATTGTTTGCTCAAGAAAATAGCACTTAAACAGAGGAGAGCAAAGAAGAATATTTTTTTTAGTTGTTTCATAATATAAGTTTGATCCTCTAAATATAAACACAGCTTAAACTTACTGAAGAGAAAACTAAACATGAGCCACATAGATGCCAGTATTGTTGCTAAAACAACACCAGCTACGCCATAAAGAGATCCTAGCAGGATTGAAAGTATAAGATTAAATACACCTTCTATTATTTCCTGTAATTTCAACTGTTTAATAATAATTTTAGATAAAACAATTGTTTTTAAGGCCGCATTAAACGTTGTAAAGATAAAGGATAAAAGAAGAATGAAGTTAATGCCTGTACCAAGGAAATATCCGGGACCAACCCAGGCTGCAATAAATTTTTCATTCACAACAAAAATAGTATATCCTAATAAACATGACGCTGAGGCGAAGAGTTTGACAAAAATAATCACCCGTTGGCTATATTGCTTAGGGTCTTTTTTATGCAATTTAAGCAAGTGTGGATTCAATGTTTTAAGCGCCATTTCCAATACTCCCATCGCGATAAAATAAAGCTTCGCGCTAAGTAAAAAAGCAGTTACCGTATTTAAGTCTACTAGTTTACCTATCAGCAGGACATCTGTATGCTTGATAAATAGTTGCGAGAGAAATCCTAATAAAAACCATTTTCCTATCGCTAAAGAATTATAAAGGGTTTTAAGACTGACTAGTCTTACACTAAACAAAGGCCTATTGGGGATTTTAATTACCAAAAAAACAGTAGTTAAAAACAATAATATACTTGTCACAAGTAAGGGAAGCCCTAAGGCAACAAGCTTATAATTATAATTCAATAACATCACAGTAAACAAAGCCTGGAGAACCAGTAGTACAATACGAATGCTATTCACTAAAAATTCTTTGTTATAAACTGACAGTATATTTGAAAACAAAAAAGTTATGCCTGTAATTGAAAAATTCAATAACAGCATTAAATAAAGCCACCACAAGTCTTCACCATTAAAATCACCTGCACCTAACCATTCACCAACATACCGATAAGATAACAGCCCTATAATCATGATGACTATTGAAAGGATTGTATAGGAAACAATCAGCGTACTGTACAGGCTACTGATAAACTTCTTACGATGAAACGATAAAGCCAATTGGTAACGAAACCCTCCATTTTGGCCCATCCTAAGTATTCCAAACCAGACCACTAAACTGTTGATCAAATAAAAAAAGGCATATTCTTCTCTAGTCAGCTGTTTCAAAATATAGGGTGTGAGCAACAAAGAAGTTAAAATAGAAATGAAGAAAAGCATTCCACCAGATACAATACTCCAAAATACTTTTTTCATAGTAAATCCGATGACAGTATTTTATAATTCAATTTATGCAACAAAGCCGAAGCTTGCTCATTGATCATATCGATTTCATCTGACTGAAGTTTTGCTATCGTTTGCTTATTCAAATTTTCAATAGTTCTTTCTATGCCATGTATAGTATATGATTGACGTACTTGCTCATTCGGTAAAGGAGTGATGGATAAAAATGAGGCTATCTTCAACATTGTTTCTACAGGTTGCTCCGTCAACTCTTCATAGCTAATCATAAGTTTACGATGAAGATGAGCAAAGTCCTCCAACATGATTTCGTTACTACCCTTCCATTGCAAAACAGCATCTTCCAATGGGCATCCTGTTTTGCCGGCTATACCCTTCGATACCGCATATCCATTTCTATATATTCCTATGAAATAGGATTTAGAAAAATGCTTTTGCAGCCACCTTAAACGAACTGCATTTGTAGGCGACTTTTCTATCAAAATGGGTTTGGATACATCATCGTAATGAAGCGCCCATTGTCTCTTTAACTTGTTTATATTGATTTTAGAAGAACCTGTCTCGTCGTTTAGATAAAAAAAATCAATTTTTTGCATCCATACACGTGAAACACCAAGAGAATAAGGACTAATTAATTGGTCTGTACAAAATTGCCCTTCTTCTGGCATAGATCCTATAGCAGGATGCTGAGCCAGTATTTCGTGTAGTAAAGTAGTGCCAGAATTGGGACATCCCGCTATAAAAACCCATTTCTCAGGATTAGGAACTGAAGTAAGGAGTAATCTGAAATATCTTATAACTTTAGTCCACATAAAGGTATTGTTAGTTAAAAATAACATGTTAAATCAAATATCTCGGTACTTAAGGCTCAATATTTTATCTAGAATAAACAGATATCCTCTTTCCAATAGAGTAAAGATGCAATCCCCTGTTTTCATACTATCAGCGGGAAGAAGCGGGAGTACTTTGTTGCGAAAAATATTACTTAGAAGTGGCCATGTCTCTATCCCACCTGAAACGCATAGCCTCATTCCCGATTTAACATTTTTATATCTTAAACACGGTAATACGTCATGGGAGAAACTAATTGATGTCCTAATAGACGATATAAAAAACAAGTCCTATTTCAACTACTGGGAGATGTCTGTAACAACCGAAGATGTCTTCTATTTAAAGCACAACGTACCACATTGTCTTGAGTCTGTCATTAGTTTTTTTTATCAAAAATACAGCAA
Source organism: Chitinophagaceae bacterium (assembly GCA_028288405.1). Taxonomy (GTDB): domain Bacteria; phylum Bacteroidota; class Bacteroidia; order Cytophagales; family Cytophagaceae; genus JACMQM01. The sequence continues at coordinate 31,576 of JAQBNS010000004.1, read as the reverse complement.
AGCCTACCATCCCAACGCTACGGTATGGGGTGATAAAACACCCTTTCTGATTTACCATACTGACGTTTTGAATACGTTATTTCCAAACGCGAGATTTATCTTTATAACACGTGATGGAAGAGATGTCATAGAATCATTTACAAAAAACAATATCTATCAAGATATACCTTACCTGTGCAGAAGATGGATCTATTCCCTGAAAGAAAGAGACCGGCTAAAAAAGAAAAAACCAAAATCAGTTCACCTTTTGCAATACGAAGAACTGGTAAATGATCCGGTTAAAGAGGTTGAAAAAATTTGCAACTTTTTATCGATACCATTTCACACTAGCTACTTAGACAATAGCTGGGTCCATATGGGCGATGATGAGCAGGTTCATTTCAGCAATACCAAATTAAAGGTGCATGTAAATAATGTAGGTAAATGGAAAAAATCATTGTCCTTACCTGAACAAGAAGAAATTGAAAAGGCAATCGGACTTTTACTTAAAAAAAACGGATATGAGAAATGAAGATCATTACGCATTAAAAAACTGATGCCAATTTTCTTTATACCTGTTTAGGTAAAATTCTTGTCTTACTCTTTGAGCAGCCCTTTCTTTTATTTTTTGTTTTTCTTCAACAGGCAATGACAAAATATATTTTATTTTATCTGTCATGGCATTCACGTCCCTTTTAGGAACGACCCATCCTGTCATGTCATTTATTATATTTTCATGAATGCCTTCCGCATTTGTTGCGACAGTTAATACACCACAAGCTTGTGCCTCTAATACAGCGTTACAAAAACCTTCCTGGATACTACCTTGAATGTACACATCGGTACCCGACATCATGGTTAATACTTGTCGATAAGGCAATGCCCCCAGCAAACTGACAATATGTTCTAATCCCAAATCACTGATCGCATAACGGATAGCTTGTTCATGCGGACCATCTCCGACAATTGTATAACGGCAATCAATACCTTGCTTTGTCAAATTACTCACTACTTCTAACGTGTGCTCAAGGCCTTTTTTCCAGTGTAACCGGGCAACCGTCAGCAGTTGTAATGGAGCGTTCAAAGGCATTGCAGGCACTTGTACGGGTATGAGATCCAGATCCAATGTTTGATAAATAAGGCGGGCCTTTTCATTTTGTTTCAGCCCATACTTTATAGCTTGTTGATGCAAATCATTAGAGATAAAATGTATTTTATCCGCCTTCTCCCACACGCTCTTGTATAGCAAGGCATTCGATAAAGGTAAAATACAAATATCAGCGCCACGAAAGCTAACACTCATCTTAGCACCCATTGCTTTGGCTAAGTATTCCTTATGCAAAGCCACATTTCCAAAACCGAAATGTATAACATCCATTTTAAAAGGGAGGATGTGCGCGACTTTATATGTCTTCTTTACAGTTTGGATAAAAGAAGTTCCTGCAGACAACTCTGACTTAAAAAATCTTGCGGTGGGTAACAAACCAAAAGCAACAAGCTTTAACAATACACTTACGATAGTTGGTATTTCTAACAGGCTACAGCCCTTAACCGGTAATGATACAACAGTTCGAACGTTTATGACCAGAGCCTCTTCTTGATTCTCCCGTCCTAAGAAAACCACCACCTCAAATCCCAATTCCTGCCATATTCTTATTTCATTCGCAATAAACGTAAGACTATAACTGATGGGTCCATTAAGTACAAGTCCAATTTTCTTCATAGTAAAAAGGCCTGTTTGTAAAACAGGCCTTTAATATAATACATTAAGACGATTGAGAACTATCTTTTGGATACTTTATAAGTGGCAGCGTATTTACCATCGATAGTAACCTGCAAATAATATAAGCCACTTGTACGATTATTCATATTTACCGCTAACAAGGATTCTCCAGCAGTAAAGTTTTCTTCCTGCAATGCAACACCTTGATTATTTACTATTACTATTTTAGTATCACCGTGTTTCTTAGTTCCCAGGTCAAGGTATACGAGTTCTGAAGCCGGATTAGGATATACATTGATATCAGACAATAGATCTGAAGCAGTAGTACCAGTCACGATAGTAATGCTTACTTCGTTAGATACCGAAGAACATACACCAGATTCTACTTTTCGAACAAAAAATGCGGATTGCGTTAATCCATTAGCCGTATAAGTATCCGAATTTGCAGAAGTAATATCAGTGTATGGTCCTCCCGGATTATCTGAAACTCGCCAATAGTAAGTATACAAATCATTACCGCCTGCTAATGTAGCAACACCAACAAACGGATCCGGAGGAAGAATATCCGATAGAATTTGATCGTCTCCTATGACGTTTCCTGAAATCGATTCATAAACATTGAATACTATTTCATTGCTATAGTTAACATCTGTTGCCAGACATGAAACCGGATCCGATACAACCCTGCGGTAGTAATACATATTGGTCGGAGCCAGAGAGGATGGGTCTGTATAGTTTGTACCGTCTCCATTTGGACTAATAGTATTCCATGAACCGCTATTGACTTTTTGCTCCCATTGATAAACAGGAATAGTGGACGAGACAACTGCAGAAGACCCTGTAATTTCGTTCATACTTGCTGCTCCACACAATTCCAGTGCATCGGAATAACTAATACTATTACCTGATATGCTACAAAAATTCGCTCCTGTTATAAACCCAGTGCTTGTTATTCCTGAAACTGCAATGCGGTGAAGCACATCATTTATTCTAATAATAGGCACCCCTGATGCTAAAGGTGTTTCATCCCCATAATTGTAAGCGTTGATATCCTGTTCTATACCGGTTACATCAATCGGCAAATACTGCATAATCACATCGTAAGTCAGGTTCGTAATATTTGAACTCACACTCCAATACCTTGATAAATCGTCAATCGCCACGCCATTGGCAGCGGGATGAACATTGTCTATTACCCTGACTCCAACATAGGTAGAAGCACTTAACACATCACCGTTATCAACGTCAATACGCGCATAAGAATATTCCGTATTACCTGTTGTTTCACCAACCGGGAAGAAAAAATAACCGGGTGCATTGAATATTTTCCTTAATTCACCGCTGCCAGAGGTAACCACCATATTGGAGACTGATGGTAATCCAGCTATTGCCGGGCTATTCTCACCAAGTGTAAAATGATTGTTCTGTAAATCAAATAAACCATTCGTAAGAGTGAGTGTTCCATTTATGCTGCGGGTTGCGTGCAACTTAACACCATTACTATTATTAATAATTAAATTTGTAGGACCGTTTGCAGATGGGAATTCAGCGTTGGTAGTAGTTTGCAATCCGCTTCCTTTATAGTGTAATGTAGCATCTGAACCATAGGATACGGAATACGATACCGGTGTAAGTGTTGCCGTACCTTCTATTACCATTTTACCAGAAACAGCTATTGTGTTTGCTAGTGATTTTGCTCCAGCACCAGCTAGTGTGATATCGGTATAATTAACAATTAGAACCGCATCTACGTTACCATTCGTACCAATAAGGTTTTGTGCTGTTGAAGCGTCAAACCTCACTTCACCTCTAATATCATAAGACAGTGTAGGTACCTGATTACTCCCTTTAGCAACATATACAGCCCCTTCTTCTACGATGAAGCTGGCTAAGGAATTACCTACAGTGGTAGGAAGGTTTTTATGAATTTTATTGCTCTTTAAAGTAGCACCCGTTCTAACAATTACGGTACCTCCACTTACACCATTTCCCGGCTGCGCAGTATAATCATTCCCTGCTACACGGATTTCATAGTCCGCCAGTTCTCCGTCTACAACACCTCTGGTGTCAAGTATGCCTGAAGTAACTTCTAAGTGACCACAACGAATCGTGTTTTTACAATATCCTGTTACTCCATTGTCAAATGCGAAGTCCAAACGCCAGCCGGCAGTCCTTGAATTTGCTGTCAGTTCGTTTGTTACAAAAACAGTTCTATCTACGGTCCCTTTCAGTCTCAATCTCCCGCTTGTATTGGTATTGATCCAACCCGCTATACCACTTCCTGCAGAACCAAAATCAGTTGTTCCCGGAGCTACTCCAGTATAAGAACGCATTTTACCCCATATGTTCAATGCAAAGTTCTGTGTATTTAACCGCACTACGTCCTGATTTCCATTTAGGTGCAAATCTTTACAAGCAGCATCATTCGTTAAAGTGACAGTAAAACCAGCCTCCAGGTATACGCTATTAGCATCTGCTTCGCTCGTTCCAGCCGGAACCTGACCTGCAATTGCATTTTGCCATACTGACCCGTCATAAACCTGCCATGTCGTAAAATCGCTCCAATTACCGGAAGCTTTAGATCTATAGTCCCCTGCCACCTGAGCCATAGAGGAAGAAGATACTAATAGTGCGACAATTAATACCGCTATTTTAGTTAGCTTCAGTAAAAAACAAACTGAAAGTCGTAATTGTAGATGCATATAATTTTGATTATTAGTAGATTACAAATTTAATAAAAAAAGGTCTAAACTCTAAATGTTTAACTTCCATTTTTATCATTTTCAGTCTTTTTCGACGAAAATGATACCAGAGTACATTATAGTGTTTACGTAATCATGATATCTACCGGATGTTTATCTCATCTTAGCAATTCTAACGTTCATCGAATAATTGCAATGATACAGACGCTACTACAAAAAATTAGTCTAATAATGATGTGTCCGTACATGGACATCTTAATATGAATTGGGTAGCACTTTCCCCTCATGATACATCTCTCTAAAAGAAAAGAGAAGAAGGAGTCAGGAATAAAGATAAAAAATACTGATCGACACAACGATCTTCTTATTGATACATGACGTCCTTTTTGTCCAGGGCCTCAAACTTAGAAGAATTACTTAAAAACTCCGGGACGAGTCTTTTCATAATACCTACCATTTCAAATTCAGTAAGTTTATAATTCAATTCGATTGTACGTTCCAATTCTGCTTTCAGCATGCCATGCTCCACATTACGTACCTGAGCAATCATGATTTTAGGGTGATGAGTGGCAACAGTTGTTTCCTTATTATTCAATAGTTCCTCGTATAGTTTTTCACCTTCTCGTAAACCGGTATATTCTATTTTAATGTCTTCGTCCGGTTTAAGACCAGACAGCTTGATCATTTTACGAGCAAGGTCCACAATCCTTACAGACTCGCCCATATCGAAAATAAATATCTCGCCTCCCAATCCCATGACACCTGCTTCCATGACTAGTTGACAAGCTTCCGGAATAGTCATGAAATAGCGTGTAATATCAGGATGAGTAACAGTGATAGGACCACCTTTCAGAATTTGTTTTTTAAACAAAGGAATTACAGAGCCATTGGAACCCAATACATTTCCAAAACGAGTGGTAATAAATCGCGTAGACTCTATTCCCTGTTTCTTCAAATGCATGTCTAACGACTGTACATACATTTCCGCAATGCGCTTGGAAGCTCCCATTACATTGGTTGGATTAACTGCCTTATCGGTAGATACCATGACAAATTTAGCCACCTTGTATTTCACCGAAAGATCTGCTAATAATTTTGTGCCTTTGATATTGCATCTCAAAGCTTCGCGTGGATTCTGTTCCATTAAAGGGACATGCTTGTAGGCTGCCGCATGAAAAATAATATCGGGAGTATGCTTCGAAAATAATTCTGCCATCGCCTGTTCATTGGATACATCGGCAATGTGGACTTGGTAGTCCGTTTTCATTCCTAGCGTTTTGTCCATGAGCCCTATTATTTCATGCTCCAGTTCAAAGAGTCCTGTTTCGGACTGATCGACCAGAATCAGTTTTTTACCTGCACAATAAAGCGACTGAATCACTAGCTCTCTTCCGATAGAACCAGCTGCACCGGTAATCATAATGACTTTGCCTTCCAACTCTTTTCTGATCTTGCCTTTCCCTAACCGGATCGCTTCTCTGCCGAGTAAGTCTTCGATTTTAACATCCTTGATTTGACCAGCAGTTAATTCTCCATTGATCCATTGATCAACAGGAGGAATAGCTTTTACTGAAAGATTTAGCGCCAGACATTGATCAATGATTTCGCGTTTGCGCTGAGGCTTGATTTTTTGAATAGAAATGATGGCTTCTGCAATGTCTTTCTTTTGAAGAAAAGCCGGATCTAATACCTCTTTTGATGAATATACAGGAATGCCTTCTATTGATTTACCTTTGATGCTGCGGTTGTCATCGACAAAGCCTATTACTTTATACAATCCACTTTGTGTAAGCGAATGGTGTGTGAGCAAGCCCAGTTTTCCTGCACCATAGATCAATACATTTTTTCTATGAGACTGTTTTGATTCTGTCAGTTCAAAGTAAGCTGTTTTAAAAATAAAACGACTGACTACTAAAACAAATGTCGCAATTAGAAAATGGATAATTAAGAAGGAAATGGAAATGTATTGAAGGTAATAGTAATTAAAATAATCGGCGGCTGTAACGATGAATGTAAGAGCGAAGACAGCAAAAGTATTCGCTTTCAGTATGCGCCAGATGTCTGCTATACTCGTGTGCCTGATGATTCCGAAATAAGATTTGTGAATTAGAAACGCAATGAAGTAAACTGCAACGATTATAGGTAAAGCGAAATATACATCATAGCCACTGATGCGTTCCAATTTAAAGTTTGCGCGAACACCAATAGCCAGTAAAATAGAACACGAAACCAAAAAGATATCGATGCCTAATACCAGCCAACGCGAAACAAAATTTCGCTTAAGCCTTAGGAAAAATAGCTTACCTAATGTGACAGACATACCTTTGATTAAATCCTTAATGCGTAAAAATACTTTAAATATATCTAAAATGGTCATCTCAAGCGCTAAAAACCAAAACTAAAGGCTGAATTCTCCCGTTTATCGTTATTTAGAGCAACTTCATCGGATAAGGTTTAATGTTCTGAAAACACTGATAATCCTGTTTTTTTCCTCTTCTTCTATATTCGTGTCAGAAGGCAAACATAAACCCTGATCAAACAATTTTTCTGATAAATGATCGCCATAATAAGGTGCATCCCGGAAAACCGGCTGCGAATGCATGGGTTTCCAGAGTGGTCTGGATTCAATGTTCTCTTTTTCCATGGCGAGGCGTATATCTTCGCGAGAGATACTCTGGGTCAGGGCCGGATCTACCAGAATACAAGTCAGCCATCTGTTGGACAAAAAACCTTCCGGTTCCGGTAAAAATGTAATTCCCGGAGTTGCCGATAACAATGCTTTATACCAGTCATACAAGGCTCTTTTCTGTTCTACTCTACGGTCAAGTACCAGCATTTGACCACGGCCGATACCCGCACAGATATTACTCATCCTGTAATTATAGCCGATTTCTGAATGTTGGTAATGAGGAGCCGGATCTCTTGCCTGAGTGGCCAAAAATCTGGCTTTCTCTATTTTTGTCTTATCATTGGATAGCAAAGCCCCACCACCGGAAGTGGTAATGATTTTATTGCCATTAAAGGAAAGGATACCATACTCACCCAATGAACCAGGATGCTTTCCTTTATAACGAGAGCCTAAAGCTTCCGCAGCATCTTCAATCAAGACGACTTGGTACTTTTCACAAATGGCTTTGATCTCTTCTATTTTAGCAGGCATTCCGTACAGATGGACTAAAATAAAAGCTTTGGGCTTTTTACCTTTCTGGATCAGATCCATTATTGCTTTTTCTAAAAAGACAGGCGAGGCATTCCATGTATCCCTTTCACTTTCGATGAATACCGGTATAGCTCCCTGGTAAACGATAGGATTGGCAGATGCACTAAATGTAAACGTAGAACACAGTACATGATCACCTGCTTTTACATCCGATAAGATCAAGGCCAGGTGCAACGCTGCTGTTCCGGCGCTTAATGCAGCGGCATGAGCTGATCCTGTGTAGTGTTGCAAGTCTTCTTCAAATCCATTGACATTCGGACCTAACGGAGCGATCCAATTGGTATCGAAAGCTTCCTTTACAAATTCAAATTCCTTTCCGCCCATGTTGGGAGAGGAGAGGTATATTTTGGATTTCATAATGAGTGGTTAGTCGTTAGTGGTTAGTCGTTAGAAAAACCAATTATTATTTATTTGTATATTTTATGAGTCGAGCGGGATTCCCTACTACCATGCCGTAATCCGGAATATCCCTGAATACTACTGATCCGGCGCCGATGACACACCATTTGCCAATTTTTATGCCGGGTATCACCACCGCTCCGGCACCGACAAGAGTACCTTCTCCGATGGTTACGATACCACATATCGCAACCTGAGGTGCAATGTGTACGAAATCTCCAATGACACAATCGTGATCTACAGAAGCAGAAGTATTGACGATCGCGTGTTTGCCGATCGTAGTAGAAGATTGTATAACGGCACTGTGAAAAACTACTGTTCCTTCCCCGATGGTTACATCCGATGAAATCAACGCTGAAGGATGAATGGCTTTGCCAAACACACGTCCTTTCAATTGATCCGCTATTCTTTGTCTGATGGAGTTGGCACCGATGGAAATAACAAGCGGTTCTTCCTGGTTGGAAGTCGTATAATCTCCATTTACCGCATACCCTTTCAAACTCCTGACTGCCGGATCGCGATCAAACAATCCCTGGATGGTGACACCTGCATCAAGCAGGCAATCCATGATCACTTTAGCATGTCCGCTGGCTCCGATTAAATACATAAGTATAATTTAATGTCAATTCAGATGATGTGATGAATGTTAAGATATAGTTATTATATTTTTCATTTGAGTAACGTTAAGTTGGGCGTGCCCCTTCGGGTCGGGCTATCCGCTTCAAGTCCTCGCTCGAAATAATCTTTAGTTCTTCAACAGTTTTTACTGCCTCGCTGTGGGCTTTCCGCTTCTATCCCTCACGCGTAGTGCTTACCCGAAAGTTACCTAAACATAGATAATTATTTTGATCCGGTAAATTTCTCCATCGTGACAGAAGTGTTGGAAGTAATTCCTTCACTCTTGAACACTTTGAATACTGTCAAAAATACAATTTTAAGATCGAGTAGCCAAGATAAATGTTCAACATACCACACATCCAATTCAAATTTGCGGTCCCATGAAATGGCATTTCTTCCATTGACTTGCGCCCAACCTGTGATTCCTGGTCTTACCTCGTGTCTTCTCGCTTGCGTGGAGTTATACAAAGGTAAATATTCTACCAACAGAGGACGAGGCCCTATCAAAGACATATCACCTTTAATGACATTGAGCAATTGTGGTATTTCATCCAAAGAAGTTTTTCTCACCCATCTCCCAAATGTGGTCAAGCGTATAGCGTCTGACAATAATTCACCGTCAGCTCCTCTCCTGTCGTTCATGGTTTTGAATTTGATTACGGTAAACAGCTTAGACTGTTTGCCCGGACGCACCTGAAAGAAGAAAGGCTTTCCATCGTTCAAAAAATAAAAAACAATAGCAATGAATAAAAATACCGGAAACGCGATGACAAATGCTGTTCCTGCCAGCATCAGATCGATCAACCGTTTAAATACTTTGCGATACATCAGATTTCTTTTAAGTAGGTCAGGTATTGTGCCGCTAATTTTTCTCTGTCGAAAGAAGTTAAGGCAAACTCATAACCGCTAAGTCCTTGAATGGCCAACTCTTTTCTATTGTTCAGGTAGAACTCTATCTTCTCCAGGTAGTCGGCTGTATTCTCAGGTTCTACATACACACCTGCTTTTGCTTCTTCTACTAATTTACGTGATACACCGTCAATAGCCATCAGTATAGGCTTCTTACAAGCCATGTAATCAAATGTCTTATTGGAATATACCGTTTTAAACGTATCGACTTTTTTCAACACAGAGGCACCTAAGTCAGATGCCAATATGTACTTAAATACTTCTTTCTTAGGTACAGGATCGATGAAACGAATATTTGTCAAACCTCTTTTCTCCACTTCTTCTTTCAACATTTTCTTTTGCATGCCGTCTCCAATCAAAAGAAAAACTACCGGTTTCGTTTTGAGTTGTTCCGCCACCTCCACCAGCTGAATCAAATGATTGGCCACACCATGAGCGCCTACATAAGTAATGAGTAATGTTTCATCAGAAATGCCTAAGTCCTTTCTGAATGCTTTCGCATCAAAGGTTTGCAACAATTCTTCTGTTAAAGAAAAGTCGGCGGCATTTGGAATATAAATAATTTTCGAAGCCGGTATGTTTTTTTTCGTCAGCAGGGTGTCTCTGAAAGCAGGTGTCAAAACATTGATCAATCGTGCGTGACGGTATACAAAGGCTTCCAGCCAATACGAAATTTTAATGATTACCTTATTGGTCACCACTCCTGTATCAATAGCGGATTCAGGCCATAGGTCACGAATTTCAAATACATAAGGAATACGTTTGATCTTCGATAACAAAAAAGCGGTAATCCCTACAAATAAAGGAGGAGACGTTACCAGGATCAGGTCGTACTTGCCTTTCGTTTTAAAAACACCGGCCCACAGGCTAAAAAAAACAAAGGAGAAATAACCCCATAAACGTCCTAAGAAATTCACGTTGTAACTTTCGGAAACATGGCATCGAATGACTTCCAAGTGTTCGCCGTATCTATCCTTTACAAAATATTTGTCTTTGTATTTCTCCGCTTTGCCCGGAGCATTGGCATGTATCATACCCGCCAATACGGTAATGTCTACGCCTTGCTCTCCCCATACTCTGGTCATCTCATTGAAGCGGGACCCACCAGAGTCATTTTTTTCTAAAAAATATTGATGTATAAGTAATATTCTCATGTGATCTATTCTTTTTCTATTGATATCCATGGCCTGTTCCCTGACAGGCCGAAACGCATTGATTACAACTAATTTTTTTCATACTAACAAATGGCCTGTCAGGGGACAGCCCATGAAAGAAATTTATTTTTCAGGCCATCTGATCTTGATAATCGATGCTCGAGCGAGACGCTCTATGTCGCTATGGGTACAAACAAAGATGCTTGCACCAGCGCTCGCTGCTATCCCTCACGCAGATGGTATATATTTATTACTATGCTATGCTTTCCATTCTATTCTTGTTATCAATTTACTGCCTTGCGTTGTAAATGCAATGTCTTTTGTTTTTTCTCTTGAACCATAATAGGAAGAATACCACCCTTCTTCCTGAATGGCTTCTACCGCTTGGCCTTCCTGATCCAGGACTTTCCAAACTAAGTTATGATGTCCTGCCTCCGATGGATGCCAGCGTTGGATCATTGGTAAAGCGGAAGGTTTATTTAGCAATTCATCTTCTATTTCCCATACCAACTGATTTTTCCATTTGGTAATTTTACGACGGTGTTGAATGTTTTTTCCGGCCTGAGGGAAAACGGGGATTGTTCCTGTCATCACCACTTTTTCATCGTCTTCCTTCACACTGGCTTCCTTCCATTTTGTCCAGTACCACCAAATGAAGCGAGGGCCTTTGAGCATTTGATCGTAATGACCAAGCATCACGGTATTATGTCCTTGCGTGCCGGCGAAATACCGGATGGTTTGTTCTTCTGTATTGTACAAATAAGAACCCGCATCTCTCAACACATTTTCCCCTTTGATCCAAAGATCCAAATGTAGGTTATCTGCTTGAGCCGGCCTGTCTTTGTAAGCGCCGCAGCGTAAAAAAGTCAAAGAGTCCTGATCTTTGTGCACGTAATAACCGCCGCGTTTAAATACTTCCGTAGAAGCATTGACCACCTGAGGTTGTGTAGCTCGTTCCCTACGGCGTACATCGAAGCCATACCAGGCAGCGTCTTCCAGACAATTCGTTACGTCAGCGTACAAGTTTTTCTTGTCCAAAATTAAGGAAGCTGTATTCAACAAGGGACGATAGTCTCTGAAATCTGTATCTGATAAAGGGAAGAACCAAGCGCCGTCGTTGTTACCATAATTGGGCAATTGACCGCTGGTAGTATCTTGACAAGTATGCAAAAAGTGTAATGACTTTCTGGCCCTGTTGTATACCTGTTCGTCCAACGTTTCTTTATTGAGTTCTGTTAATCGAATAGCCCATGACATCAACTGTAAAGCGACACGGTGATAATTCATGGAAAACTGAAGGTATGTTCCATCCGGGTATACCTGATAGACGATCTCTTCTTGCAGCCAGCGCTTACCCAGCACTTTCCATTTTTTACCCGCAGGATAAAAAGGAAATAATAATCCGCCAAGGTATAGCGCCAGGCATTCTGATATCGCATGGTTATTACGAACCGCGATACGCGAGAATTCTATATTATCGAACACATGTTCGAGTTGACGGTAAATAGAATTGTGTATGCGTTGCCAACGTTCTTCCGTCAGGCAAGTCGAGTACTTGTAGAAATGTAAAGCAAACGTCCAGTTCAGGATACGCAAAGAAGTTTCCTGGCTACAACGGTAGTGGGGGCCTTGATTCAAGGGATTGTCATCGATCCAGGATAAAATTTGATTCATCACCCATTCGCCGTGATTCTCTCCGGAGTGATAGTCATAACGCACGATATCCAATAAGAAAGTAAAGCGCGCTTTTTCCCATACATATTTGATGTCGCCTACTATAGGATCGATGTCTTCAATGAGCGACCAATGCAAGCCGGCATCGTACTCGTAACCGGATACAGGATGCGTATGCCAGTCCTTCACTTGTTTCCAGCTGTGAGAAAAAAACAAAATCTCACCAGACAAAATACGTTCCGCTCTTTTTTTCAAAGCAGGGTTTACTTCACGCGGTAATAAGACAGAATCTCTTCCTTCAAAAAAGAAACTGGAAGAAGATACGCGCCAATCGTCTAAAGAAGCAAACGTGAGTGGAGCAGCGGTAACAGGAAATTTCTTTTGCAATTTACCGGTACGCCTACGCACTTCGTACCTTGCCCGAAACAACAGGTAGCGGCTCCCCATGTTTTTCCATACCTGATAAAGTTGTGCCAGCTTATTCATTTATTATTTTACTTATTATTGAGCATTACCAAATTAACACCATGTTGATCAATCAAATCAAAGCCCATTTGAAGAAGCATTGTTTTCATTTCTTCCGGAGTATAACGTCTATTCTTATAAACCGTCTCATGAGTTTCTATGATCAGCAATTTACACTTTCTTAATGTTTCTTGTTCATTAAGCAATAAATCTATCTCCGCACCTTCAATATCGCATACCAAAGCATAGTCGGATAAGCGATGTGAGTCAACAATTGATTTCAAATTTATGGTTTCCACGAAGAAGCCTTTGCCTTCACTTTGTTCACTTATTTTACCGAGCGTATTCTCTTCGCCTACAGCAAACCATACCCTTTGCTTTTCACTTCCGTAAGCCGCATTGATTTGCTCAAATGAAGATACGCCATTTGCCAATAAATTTTCTTTTTGTATATCCCTCAATGATGGATTGGCTTCCAACGAAATTAGTTTTCTGTTCTTGATTTTTTTACCCAGCTGAATGCTTACGGCTCCTATACTTCCACCGAATTCAACCACATCATAAGAAGAATTGATGTATTTTTTTACAAACCGGACTTCTGAACTTTCATACATCTTCCAAAACAACAGGGCTTTGGTTTTATCCTTCACCTCTTGATCGGCTGTCAGAATCCGGGTACCGTGGAATGGTATCCGATTAGAGTATAGCCGGCCTATTAACCGGCCTATCCAGTTTGCACAGAGTAACTCAGCAATAGCTATTTTCGCAGCATGTATCATAGCTCTTGACTGTATTCTTGTATGATACGTTGCATGACACCCTGATGATAAGTAACCTTCCATTGCAAAGCCGTTTCTCTTGCCGATTGAGACATGGTATTTAATTGTTCAACCGAAAGACTCATCACCTTTCGTATTTTTTGATAGAGGTCATCCACATTTCCGTCTTTATGTGAGTAACCGTTTTTATCATTCACGACCCTGTCAATCACCGAGCCGGCAGCCTCTGAACCGATGACAGGCAGGCCGCAAGCCATGGCTTCCAAAACAGCATTGGGGAAAGGATCTTCATGAGAAGGATGCAGAAAGACATCGCCCGAATGGTAAAAAGACAATAAATCTTTGGGTTCCAACCAACCCAGCAATGTCACTTCCTTTGTCAAATCATTCTCTTGAATCATTTGCCTCAGCACTTCTTTATCCGGACCTTCTCCTGCTATTAAATAGCGGAAATTCAGAGAAGGATCATCTTTCTTTAATTTACCCAATGCCAGAATACCGACATCGTACCCTTTGTGCGCATTATCCAATCTACCGGAAGAAAGGATGATCAAAGGTTCATTGCTCAATGGTTTTTTATCCGGATGAGGAACAAAAAAATCCGTATTGGTAGCAAAAGGATAATTGATATTTTTTTCATCCGGAATGCCTAGTTGTCGCGCCCTTGCTATGCCTGTTGTGCCTGTTACTAAAAACCTGAACATCTTTTTAAACAGAATATTAAGAATCAGTTTCCGGAAGTGTTCTCTAAGTCCCTTTGTTTCCCTTATTCTGGGAGTATCCGAAAATAACAGAAACGTTCTTTGGGTGAATATCAAATAGAGTAAGAACGCTATCATAGTCGGTTCATTCCAACCCGCTATGATGAATAATTCTTTTCTTTTTTTCCGTCTGCTCCAAAGGAAACTAAAATCTATTCCCATTATTTTTTTCAAATAATAAATGGAATAAGATCCTTCAAACGAAGACGTCCAGGGATAATTCGTCAACCGCTTATAAAAGTAAACCGCTTCGAATGTTACATTGGGAATGGAAGCGAGATGCTCGAACAGGTAACTATTGTAATGATTCGGGTGAGGACTGCACCAAACTAATTTTAAAACGTTATGATCTTCACTCGTATTCATCACTAACTATAATGAATAAATAGTCAGGAGTTCTTTGACAATACGCTTTGAAGCTTTGCCATCCCATAAAGGAGGAATCCCTCCTTTTTTCCATTGACCTGCGAATAGCTGATGTAACGCCTTCTTCAAGGCTTCCGGATCAGAACCTAATAATTCATTGGTACCGATGGTACATGTTTCAGGACGTTCCGTTGAATTTCTTAGGGTCATACATGGAACTCCCATGACAGTCGTTTCCTCGGTGATACCACCGGAATCCGTTATTACCCCCTTCGCCTGTTTGACCAGGTAATTGAATTCCAAATATCCCATAGGTTCAACCATTTTTACATGATTCAACTTTATCCCAAATTTTTCCAGGTTATTTCTGGTGCGGGGATGTACAGGGAAAATGACGGGCAGTTGTTGAGTGCCTACTTCCAATACATCCAATAAGCACTGCAATTGTTCCGGGCTATCCACATTGGAAGGGCGATGCAGTGTCATTACTAAATACTGTTTGTCTTTCAATCCTAACTCTTGCCAAAACGAAGGCTGAATAAATTGAGGTTCTTTTTTCAACAACGTATCTATCATCGTATTTCCAACAAAGAAAATACGTTCTTTACCGATACCACTATCCGCTAAATTTTTATTCGCTACTTCAGAAGTCGTGAAAAAATAATTGGTAATACTATCTGTTACCAAACGATTGATTTCTTCAGGCATGCCCCAGTCTCCCGAGCGAATACCGGCTTCCACGTGAGCAACTTTGATTCCCATTTTCTGCGCCGTGATGGCACAAGCCATGGTAGAAGTAACGTCTCCTACTACTAATACTAAATCTGACGGATGATTTAACAACTCTTGCTCGAAACGGATCATAATAGCTCCCGTTTGCTCTGCCTGCGTACCTCCACCGGCTTCTAAATTGGCATGAGGCTCAGGAATACCCAGCTGTTCAAAAAAATCACCTGACATTTTTTTATCATAATGTTGGCCTGTGTGTATCAATCTATAATCGATAGACTTTCCTTCTTTCTTAACTTCTTCAATCGCTTCAATGATAGGAGCGATCTTCATAAAGTTTGGTCTTGCTCCGGCAATTATATGTAACAGCATGTTCTTTTTATATTATATAAATAATTTCTTTTAATTAGCTATTGGCTACTTGACTCTGACTTCATTCTTTTATAATTCCTATACATTCGAATAAACTGTCTAATACCAGGTGTTGTATAGTGACCGGCTTTGCCTTGAGGTTTAGCTTCTGTTAAGAAACTGTTAAAGTTTCTTAACACATTAATTAATCCAATAGCAGACTGTTCCAAAAGAAGAGAGGACGTATAAGCCACCGTATCTGAAAAGGTATTCCTAAAATGAATAGGCATTATTTCCTGGTAAAGAATTTCCCCGCCATCAATTTTTTTATCTACTTTATGAATCGTATAACCTGTCTTTTCTGATCCATTATAAATTTGCCAGATCACACTTTGAGCATTTTGATAGTCCGGTAATAATTCATGATGAATATTTAACATGCCAAAAGTTGGGATTGAAAATATCTTCTCTGATATATATCCATTTCCCAAACTAATTCCTAAGTCTGCTTTTGCTTTCTTGAACAAAGTCATCGTTTCTTGGCAGTTAACGTTGGGTACAGTATAGAATGGAATACCGTAACGTTTACAGGTTTCTTCTATGCTTGTCACCTGAAGGTACTTATCGGTATACGCGGTATACCACTTTCTCATTCTGATTCCGTTCAATGCTCCTAAAAAACCGATGTTAAATAGTTTAATAATTTTCTTCGCATAGTATTTTTTCTTATCCTTAATCAGCTGCTGACTTTTCACTACCATAGCAACCGTGCATGAATTACTCTTAATAAGCAAGGGCAAATGATGCGCCGCTGTGCCATGAGAAGAACCGGTTAGTATGATGATGTTCATCAATTGCTTTTGGGATAAGGGAAAAAGCTATTTTGAGCTTTCGCCTTTTTTGAACTCTTCACTAAGAAATGAATGATATGGTCACGTCTCCAATTCAATACGATATGATCTCTCAATATACACAATTCATCTGCCGCCAATTGTTCAACGGAATTAATGTGACAGCCTCTTTCTGCCGTAGCGCACGAAATAAAACCTGCTTCAAAGCAAGCTTTTCTTCCCATTTCACTAAAATGGAAAAATCGTCCAAAAGGGAAAGCGAAATGTTTAATGCTACCGCATTTTTCCTTTAAAACAGAAAAGCTTAAACTCATGTCTTCTCTTATTTCATCCGGCAGAGCTTTTGCGATATTCATGTGATTCATGGTATGCGATCCTATTTCATGCCCCTCTTTTTGCAATGCCTCTACATCATTCCAGTTCAAAAATTCAACGGCAGGGAAATCTAATCTTGTTTTACAATACTCCTTAATCTTTGATTCATTGACTTCTCCAATGATCGATGGGTTAATAAAAAAACAAGCTTTCGCGCCATACTGATTCATGATTTCTGCTGCCCTCAAATTGTTTTTGAAACCATCATCAGAACTTATTGCAATATAAGGTTTGTCGATTTGCCTCTGTAAGATTTTATTGACTGCTTCCGAATAAGAGATGAACGTATGTGTCTCTTGTAGTTTTTTCAGAAGACGATGCAATTGCGCTTCTTCATCTTTAAAAACATGATGAATATAAATAAACTGAATCCTTGGTTTTTTAAGATAAGACTCGATTCCTTCCAGCTTATCGATGATCGATAAACCGGAAATAGCAGCATTCCTTAAGTAATCTCTTACCCCAAAGGGTTGCGTTCTCGCTATGTCGCTATAAGAGTCGAAATACATGCCACTTACTTATTTAATATTTTATACTTCCCCCTAAACATTTTCCCAGGTTCCGGTCTTGATGGCTGTCAATACAGCAAAGCTCGCCTGAGTTGTATTGACAAGGCTGTCAAATGGAATCGGTTCTTGTCCTCCTTTTTCAAAAACATCCAATAGCACAGCGAACTGTGTCGCATGGCCTTTATCCTGTTTCCCCTTCATCGATGAGAACCCTTTGAAGCCATAGGCTTGAAGAGATCTGTAATTATCCATGACCAGTGTGCGTCCATCCTGATAGACTTCTACTCTTTCCTTTGAGTACGATTTATCACCGTTAGAGAAATAGTTAATGACAGCATTGGAACCGTTTTCAAAACGAAGCAGGATCGATACATTGTCTGTTTGCTCTGTTACCTGAGGGCCTAACGCATTTGCACATACCGCCACTACTTTAGAACCTGTGAGGTAATTGCACAAATCAATAAAGTGACAAGCTTCGCCTACAATTCGTCCGCCTCCGATCAGCAGATCGTGTATCCAAACATTGGGAGGAATGAAACCGGCATTCATCGTAGCTACGATGTGCATGGGCGTATCGGCCAAGACGTTCTTCATCTTTTTTATAAAAGGAGAAAATCGTCTGTTGAATCCCACCATCACCATCTTTCCGGAGGTGCTGTGTGCTTTTACAATTTGATCCAATTCTATGGCATTCAATGCAAGCGGTTTTTCTACAAAGACATGTTTGCCTGCTTGCAAGGCTTCCAGTGTCATAGCCGCATGCAAGTTGTGTCTCGTCGTGATCAGTACCAACCCTGTGTTCGAATCCTGAAGTACAGCCTTGTAATCTGTGGTGCTGTTTTGTATGCCATACTTCTTGGCCATGG
Organism: Chitinophagaceae bacterium; assembly: GCA_028288405.1. Lineage (GTDB taxonomy): Bacteria > Bacteroidota > Bacteroidia > Cytophagales > Cytophagaceae > JACMQM01. Next base: position 13,146 of record JAQBNS010000004.1, on the reverse strand, counting down.
CCGTACCACTTACCCCACCTGCCGAAGCGATGTAACTGATGGTCGGTTTCAAAGCCTTCATGGCCGGCAGCAAAGTCATTTTAGTAAAATTACCTGCACCTATAATGGCTATGCCTTTTGTCTTTGAAGCCGAAAGAGATGATGCGGCAAGTTTGACCGTTTGTTCGTAAGGTGCATTGTCCGGATATTTCAACAACGAAGCAATCGACTGACCGCCATTCATTGATCCGTATATTTTTTGATAATCGTTCAGTGGTACTACTTCTGTGATCAGTGATTTCACATCGAGCTTACCCGAAGCGATAGCAAACAAAATGGCTTCAAAATTTCTTTTCTCCGTCCAACGTACATACGCCAGCGGATAATCACGTCCTTTGTACTCGTAATCGTCGTCGTATCGGCCCGGTCCATAAGAACAGGATACCTGAAACGTAATTTCTTTTTCATAAAAGTCAGAGCGGCGAATATCCAGTCCGACCACTCCTGTAAGAATCACACGACCACGTTTGCGACACATTTGCGCGGCTTGAGAAATGATGTCGTTGTTTTTTGCAGAGGCCGTAATCAATACACCATCTGCACCGACGCCATTGGTCAACGATTGAACACTCTTGACCACATCATCTTTCAATGGATTGATTACATCTATACCTTTCGAAAGAGCCAGCGCCCGTTTGCTTTCATCGATTTCAATACCGATGACACGGCATCCGTTAGAGAGTAATAATTCAGCCGTAATCAGCCCAATCAACCCCAAGCCTGTGACCACTATTGTTTCACCGAATGTAGGTTGCAATAACCGTATGCCCTGCAAACCTATAGAAGCAATCACTGTAAAACTCGCTTCCTCATCGCTTACCTGCTCCGGTACACGTGCGGCCAGGTTGACCGGTACACAAACGTATTCTGCATGTTGGCCGTTAGAGGCTACCCGATCGCCTATTTTAAAATCAACAACACCTTCGCCTATGGCCACTACTTTTCCTACGTTGCAATAACCCAACGGTAAAGGCTGATCGAGTTTATTGAAAACAGCTTCCAGCGTAGGCATCAGGCCGTCTGCTTTTATTTTATCCAGTACTTGTTTTACTTTATCCGGCTGCTGGCGTGCTTTAGCGATCCATCCCGCCTTACCAAACTCAACAAGCATACGCTCTGTGCCAAGAGAGACCAAACTAAAAGTAGATTGAATCAGAATATGTCCCTTTTTAATCTCCGGGGCAGGAACTTCTTCTAAAATTGTATTTCCGTGCTTTAAATCCTGTATTATTTGCTTCATTTTAAGTGTTGAAAATCGACGAAGACAAGTTACGGCTATCCCAACAAATAACAAAACTGACTACTGAAAATCAATGGAATAGAACTATAAACAGAAGAAGTTGAGCATGCCTTTGTTCTTTAGCGTATTTAATTCTTTCTTGTTACTTAATCTACCATCAAGGTTACCAACGGGATGCGTAAACGCTCTTCTTATTTTACAGAATTATCATGGTTGCTGTTCATCAAACGAATCGGCAAATTGATTCCCCAACGATTGCGTTTCAGGTTCTATAAATTGTTGTACAATTACGAATCGCCTCGTTACAAGGGTGTACAGTTGATCATTCCTTACTTTGAATCGTTGAATCTTCAATTCATTGTTTCCACCCAATACTTAATCGACTGGAATGTGTTTTTCTTTGGACAATACGAAAAAGAAACCAATGACTTGTTGTTGGAATACATTAAACCCGGACAAGTAGTCATTGAAGCGGGTGCAAACAATGGAACAGAAACCGTATTACTGAGCCGATTGGTTGGACCGACAGGTAAAGTTTTTGCTTTTGAACCCGTTGAACATATTCACAACATGTTGCAACTCAATCTTTCGATCAACCATTGTGGTAACGTAACGGCCGAACAAAAAGCTTTAGGAGAAAGTGATGGAGAATTATATTTCAATGTTCTTCCAGAGAATTTCTGTAACCAAGGTATGGCCGGTAAATACGATGAAAGATCTGTCGACACCAAAGTATTGGTTCAACAAACCAGTATAGATTCCTTGTTGCTCCAACATCATATCCAAGCCATTGATTTTATTAAAATGGATATACAAGGTGCTGAGATTGAATTATTAAAAGGGGCAGAGCAGACCATCCAAAAATCCAAACCTCTTATTTTCACCGAAGCCACGGAAGATTTTCTATCTATTCAAAAACTGTTTGAGACCTTGTCTGACTTAAACTACTCGGTCTATTTCATACAACCCAAAGGCCATCTGCGTCTCCTGTCAAAGGACACCTTGATCGAAGGTAATTGGCTGGCTAAACCGACACCGTCTATTTAAATCGAATATTCCTCATGGCACATCTATTGAAAGAAAACAAAAAACTGATCCGGTTTTTATTCATCTGTCTGATGGCTTATCTGGTCTGGGTTGTGCTTTATAATCATTGGATCGGTCCTGATCAACGAGTTGATTTCTGGTTGTCAGGTATGGAAGCGAAAGAAGTGATTCTACTATTAAAATGGTTGGGCTATCCCATCGAACAAGTGATAGAGTATGAATATAAACATGTCTTTTACCTGCATGGTCAAAGGCTTGTAGGGCTTGCTACGTCTTGCAACGGTTTAGTTTTATTCCCTTTATTCAGCTGCTTCATTTTTGCCACACACGGACATTGGAAAAGAAAAATAATTTATGTCCTCGTGGGTTGCCTCTTGATTTATCATGTAAACATCTTGCGCGTTGTGGGACTCTTGCTGGTCAAGATACACAGTCCGGAAAGCCTGGACTTTAATCACAAATACACATTCACCGTGCTTGTTTACTCTTTTATCTTTTATTTGTGGTACCTATGGATTAATTTTTATGCTGTTCCCAAAGAAAAAAAATAGGCATAACCCACTTGTACGTTGGCTCTTGTTGTGTTTATTGGGTCTGGCAACCTTTGGACTGGGTTTGATCCGTTACGATTACGTAATGAATTTTATCGATCCTTCGCTACCCTTTTTGCTCCCGCGAAATACCGCAGAACAAGTGGCTTATCCACTTAGTTTGGCTGACCTGGTCAATAGTCTGCTGCATGATCCCCGCTGGCTGTCTACCTTTTTCTATATGATTTATCCTGCTATCGGTACCTGCATTGCGGTATACCTGATCTTCCAAAAGAAAAGCTATTTTCAACTTACGTTGTTGTTTTATAGTGCCGGAATGATCTTGTTAATCTTAATGGTTTTCTACAGTATCGTCCTAAGGGAGTATACCAAAGGCTATGCACTGGCTCAGTATTTTAAAAAAATATACCAGGAACCTTATGCCAGTTTATTATTATTGGGAAGTTTTTATTGGGACCAGAAAAACAGAGAGCTGAAATCAGAGAGCTGAAATCAGAAATTTTTATTCATCGACGAATTGTCGCATCCAGCTTTCAATAGCAAGCAATGACCACACCGTATAAGAGGCATCTATCTTGCCTGATTTATTATCGCTGATCAATCTTGAAACAGCATAGCTATCAAAGATACCGCGTGATTCTATAGACTCCTTGGATAAAACTGAATTGATTTTTGTATCCAGTTTATTGACTACCCAATCACGCACCGGCCCACCGAAACCTGTTTTAGGTCTATTGATAATTTCAGCAGGTAAATAGGGTTGCATTGCTTTTTTGAGGATATACTTCGTGATATTGCCTTTCATTTTCAATTGAGGCGATATCGTTGTGCTATAATTTACCAACTCTAAATCCAGAAAAGGAACCCGTGTTTCCACTCCCATCGCCATCGACATCTTATCGGTATAGTTCAGGTTATGATCGGGTAAATAAGTTTTCATTTCCCAATACAAACTTCTATTCAATAGATTTTTCTCTTCCGGAATATTGTCCCATAATTCTTTAAAGCCCTGTAGGGGTTGATGCGCTTGAAAAGCCGGTTGGCTACTTAATGTCTCATGGAATAAAGATTTATTAATCCCTAAACTGATCCAGCTGTAATAACCAAACACTCGTTCTGCCTGAGACTTATCCAAATCCGTCAACACTTTTCGCATTCTTCGGATAGCAGGATTAGAAATATTAAACGGTCTGCATCCAGCCTTCATTAAACCAACACTCCATTTAGGCACCATTTGAAACAAAGGTTCGTATCTCAACGCTTGATGCCTCCTGTAGCCCGAAAATAAATCGTCTCCGCCGGTGCCACCAAGTAATACTTTTATTCCATCGTTTAATGCGGCCTTGCTGATCTCCAATACATTCAATGGTGCAGCATCTGCTTGTGGTTCGTCCAGATGATAAATCATTTGATCAAAATGATTGACAATGTCCACGTCTGTTTTTACAATTTTAAGAGGTACATTAAAATGTGCTGCCACTTGTTTGGCATAATACAGATCATTGGCAAAGCCCTCGTATGCTTGATCTCCGGAATCTATCGTATAACAAGGAAAGCGTTCTTTGGGATATATCTTTTTGGCCATTGCCAATATGGCACTGGAATCTAATCCTCCTGATAAAAAGAAACCTACCGGAACATCCGATTGCAGTTGGCGCTCTACCGCCTTTTCCAATCGCTGTTGCAATTCGTAAACCTGTTCTTCTTCCGACTGCTTGCTGTATATCCCTTTAAAAGGAATATCATAGTACTGCACGATCGAAAAGCGATCTGGATTTGTAGTACTCAGTTTAATGTAATGACCGGGTAACAATTTCTTCGTATACAAGAACGGTGTTTGCTCTCCCGGGCTCCACAAAAAATTAATGTAATTGACTAACGCGTTGTAATCGATGCTACGGTCGTATGACTGGTATTCAAGCATAGACTTTAATTCGGAAGCAAACAGAAATACTTTATCCTTATGGTAATAATACAATGGCTTTACACCGTATTGATCACGGACAAGGTATAATTCATCTTTTCTCTTATCCAATACAGCGAAAGCAAAAATACCGATCAGTTTTTCAAACAAGCGATCGCCATACTCTATGAATCCGTAGAGTAAGGTTTCTGTATCGCTATTGGATTTGAAAGGATATTTATCAGCCAGCGTCTTTCTTATTTCTTTGTGATTGTATATTTCGCCATTGAATACCAGGACATAATTTCCACAATCAGACACCATCGGTTGATGCCCGTTGCTAGAAAGATCCAAGATGGACAGTCGATGGTGAGCGAAACCTACCGTTTGATGCTTATAGATACCTGAATCATCCGGCCCACGATGAGCCATACGTTTATTCATTCGATGAAGCAATGCTTCATCAATGGGATTTATATAATCAACTATACCGGCTATGCCACACATATCAATGAATGATCGCTAAACTTTTTTTGCAATACTTGACAAGTATTGAAATGTTTGATCGGCACAAATAGACCATGAATAAGACTCCGCTCTCGTATAGCTTTTGCCGCTTAATTCCTGACGCAGTGATGGATCTTCTATCAATTTAATTAAAGCTTTTTCAATGGACTCTGGTGAATATGGATCAAAATAAACACCGGCATCGCCAAGTGTATCTTTCAAAGTGTCCCGATCCGAGCATGCGATCGGTAAACCCGAAGCCATAGATTCCAGTAAAACTAGACTAAATGTTTCACAACTTGAAGCAAAAACAAATATATCTGCTGTTTGATAAATTGCAGTCAGTTGTTCATACGGTATTGCAGGAAGATAAGTTATTTGAGCAGCATATTCAGGATGTATGTTTATACTTGTTTTTAACTTCTTCCAAGCCGATGGATATTGACCTCCAACCAATGTCAACTCTACAGAATAGCCTTTATCAAGTAAACGACACATGGCCTCTACAACATTCCATTGATGTTTGTACACATCAACAATCGAAACATACAAAAGTTTGATCGGATTATTTAACTTTTTGGACGACGGCTCATGTAAAAAAGCAGGATTGATTCCATGAGGGATAACACACACTTTATTTTTAACGTCTAAACGCTCATTAAGGTAAGTAATATTACTAGGTGTAAGCACGATAATACCCTGAGCCTTTTTGAAGGACTTGATTTGTGTATAACGTAGGATAAGCAATCTGATTCTCATCAAAGAAAAGCCGTAGAGTTTACTCTCCTTAGGGTTAAAGGGCAACAAGTTCTGACACATAGAAACCTGAGGATAGAAATTCACAACGTTTGCTCCGGGCGAAAACAATACATCAATGGATGCCTTCGCTTCTTTGGGAAAAACAAAAGTCAACCAAAGCATGCGAAAAAAAATGGAACGATTCAACCAGGAATGAGTCTTTTTCTCGAGCCAGGGTTGATCAGGTAATTGATCAAGCGTACGTTGAGGACTCCATACACAAACCTTTTTAAATCCATGTGACAAAGGTTGAGCATGCGCCAATAATTCTTTCAAGTGTGTAATACCACCTCCAGCCAATATGTTAGATGCTTCTATACCCAATACCATATGACTTATTGTTGAGCGTAAAGTTGAGTATAAAGTTCCAGGTATTGTTCTGCAATAAAATCCGGATGAAAACGCGATAGGTTGCTATATCCTTTTTCAATACAGTCTTGTCGATAGGTGTCATCGGATAGTAATTTAACAATAGCTTCTTTAATTTCTTCCACCTGATAAGGATCAACCAATACGGCGCCTTCACCAGCTACTTCAGGCATAGAGGCATGTGTAGAGGTGATCACTGCCCTTCCGGTAGCCTGTGCTTCCAATATCGGCATTCCAAAACCTTCATAGGTAGAAGCGAAGAAGACCAAGTCACATTGCCGATACAACTGGTATACCTCATCGTCTGTCAAATCAGAAAACCAGTTCGCCGAAACGCCTTCTTGTTTCAATAGCTGATCGATATCCGCATCATAAGCTCTGATGAGTATTAATTCGCAGGACAAGCCCCTTACAGCCTGGATAAGCCGGTTTAAGTTTTTATGTTCTCCTGCACCAATCTGTAAAATTTTAGGTGTATCAGATAACTTCGCCTTATTGTCTCGTTGATACAATACAGGAAAAGGATTATGAATCACTTTAATTCTGGAAGCACGGATAGAGAAAACAGTTATTAATTGTTGTTTAGAAAACTCAGAGACCGTTGTAATAAAGCTCACTTTACGCAGCGGCCAGTCAAACCAGATTTTTCTATACATGTATTTTTTCCAACTTCGTAAAGTCTGCGTATAGTGCCCGATGTCATGAATAGTCAATATGGTTTGGCGTCCTTTCAAACCCAGTGCAATGTAATTGACATCCCCGGTAATGTGATGAACATCCGAAGGATTGGTCCGGGCGTTGATCCATATTGAAAATGCACGGCCAAAACTTACCGCATGAAATACAGGCTTCACACGTAATCCAAGCGATGCCAGGATGCGCCTGAACAGTACTTCTATACTGAATACACCTTTTCTGTACGACCTGAAATAATAGGCTACTTTCATTGCGATTTCAGTATGGCTTTTTGTTTCAACGTAAAAAGCATGCTTTCCGCGCGTTGGTCAATACCATGTTGAGCCCAGGCATGCTTCATACCAAGCGCCGTGATACGAAGTCTTTCCGACTCATGTGTTAAATAGTATTTGACCTTATTGATCAACTCTTCTTCTCCCTGAAAAAATGCAGCTTCCGAATCTTCTTCATAATACAAGACCGATTCATTTGTTCTTTCATGTAAAAGGAATCCACCGGCTGCCGGAATATGAAACGTACGTGAAGTGATCAAATCACCACTGGAAGCTCCGATCACTTGTTCTGATAAAATACCCAGGTTGATTTTTGAAGCGTTGATAGCCATAGCATACAAATCGCCGACTACCTCTTTGTACTGAATCGATGCGTTAAGATTTTCTGCTGTGGCCCTTTGCCAACCATTGCCCCAAATTTTAAGATCGAGTGTAGGTATAGCCTTGACCAAAGCGGAAAGGTATCGTTCTTTTTTTAGAGAATGCGTACCAATAAACGACACCTCACAAGTCAGTTGTTTTGCCAAGAGTCCCGATGCCAATAAAGGACGATGGATATCAGGGTCAAAGCCATGAGGAACAAACGATGCAGCAGTGATATTCAAGTCGGTCTTCATGTCAGACAAACCAAATGTTTTGGTAGTAAATATCCAATCGTATAAAGGAAGCGTATGCGGCAAATGTTTACCATGAGAGCGAAAACTCACATCCGGATATACATTTACGACAGGTCCATTGGATTTCCATCGTTTTAAATAAGCAGGCAATACAAATGCTCCTTTGTAAACCAAAATCAAATCTGGTTTAAAAATGGCGACAGAACGGGAAACGGCTTCATTGAATTCAATGACATGCTGACGAAAGAAAATCTTATCGATCACTTTAGTCAGCAATTTACGGTTACCGAGGTTGATGTAATAATTTTCATCCACCACATCTACTATGTAACCCAAACGCGAGAACGCTTTGAATAAAGCCGAAGCATTACTTCCTCTCCATTGCGGACCGACACAAAGTATTTTAAGCATGAGTAGTTCGTTGGCTGTTGAGGAAATATAAATACAAATAATTGGCCAGTTGAAATAAACAGAAATAGGAAATCAAGGTGACACAAAATTGCAGATCAATGCCAAATGTAGAAGTCGCCAGATAAAATAAATACAAACCAAACATTCCTCCTAAGACATTGTTGACACTTTCTGTAAACCCTGAAATCTGCCACATGTAAGCACAGAGCCCGCCTATAATAAACATGCCTACTATAACTCCTGTTAAACCAAAGTTCATAAACAGTTCTCCCGCAGAAGTCATATTGATAGAGTTATTGGCTCCTCCCCCTCCTTCGTGTATATAAGCTTTACCGATACGCAGGGCAAACCAAACGCCTTGTGCAATAATGGGTTTGTCCTTCCATACAAATCTTGGAATAAAAGCGTACGACAAGTAAGCAATCGTGGTACCATTATAATAGCCATCTTCCTTGACTACTTTTACTACTTGAGAGGTTTGATTGATATTGCTGACTCTGGCCTCAAAACTTTCCACTTCTTCTTCCGATTCTTCTTCTACACCTTCCTTGAGCACGGTTTTGTTCAACTCATCTACTACGCCGCTAAGCTTTTCAAAACCGGAAGCTTTGTTTCGAATTTGTCCCAGGAAAGAAAACACAATGATTGTGGATACCAATAAAGCATACACGGGCCAAAGTGCCTTTTTAAACATTGTTGCAATATCTTGCTTACCCATAAATGCAGCAATTAAAAAGGCGATGCACGGAGCTATCGTTCCCATTCGCAGGTAATCAAACAATAATCCGTTTATGGATAAAATGAAGGTATTGAGAATACACATGCTTAACAGCCAATTGTCTTCTTTGGCGATTGCGTAACGTGTTAAATAAAACAGAAAAGAAATCAAAAAGGGAGAAAACACAAGGTAGGGTACATTACCCGTCAATGCTAAAAAATTGCCTACTGTTATCGCTACATTCACGTAACCCACCCATTTACGGTTAAGGTCAATGCGCATGACATAAAAAGGTCCTATTACTTTTTTGAATTGCCTCTGGTAATAATAAAAACCAAGCACACAAAATACATTGGCTATATAGGTGAAGAATAATCCTTCTTCGATATTTTCTTTGACCAGGTAATAATCATACACCAATTCATTGGCCGTACCGATACTATTCACTACCATGTAATTGCCATAGCTATAGACTATCGTAAAAATAGAATAGATCGTAATGAATGTAATCTTTCGTCCGTCTTTGTAATAATCGGAATAAATACACAATAAGCTAAAAGCAACCTCTGCTAAAATAATGGCATTGGGTAAATCATTGAAAGTGCCCCAAAGTGCAATGGGTAAGGTATAAAGAAAGTAGTATGGCTTGGTATTTTGATTCACAGAACGCAGTGTAGATTATTCACCTTTCAATCCACTCCAATTTAAGAAATAAATCCCTTATAAAAACCTGAAGGCTTGTTTTCTATAACACGGCTACGGTCACAACTTGTATGCTATTTTATGAATACAGAGGTCAATAAGAGTATCAGGCCAATAGTAATGAAGCTCTAGCCCTTCAGACCCAGTGTATGCAAGAGAATCTGATCGAGTTGACGGGCTTGAAATTCCCGGGAATAAGTAGGATCATCGGTGGCAAGCGGTTCTTTAGTACCCTTGTTCCAGTGTTCATACTTTTCTTGTAAAAAAGTTACCGCTTCTTCTATAGAGGAAGCCGCCATTCCGCGATCTTGCTTATGGATCAATTCTTTCAGGATACCCTGATCGGAAGGCACCAATAATATAGGCTGACGAGCGCCCAAATATTCAAAAATCTTACCGGGATATACTCCTTCCTGCTCGTACCTATTGGTAGTTTTATCCAATGCCACCGCATAAATGAGCAATACCTGACTCCCTTTCATGTAAGCAACGGTTTCATCTCTTTCACAGAAACCCTGTATGTTCAGATGAGATAAGGGAATCTTTATTTCGTTGCAATGAAGCAAAAACTCTTCATGTGCCAGTCCACGGTAAAAAAGCTGAATGGTTGGAGGATAATTATTTTGTTTTAAGAACAAAGAAAATGCCTCCAAAGAGGGAAGTATATCTTGGAATCTCTGATCGAATGAACCAAAATAAGAGACAGTGAAAGATGGAAAAAGATGAGCCTCTATGCGATGAAAGAGTTCCTGGTCATAACCATTCAAAATAACATGCGACTCTTTTTGAAATAAAACTTTATCGAGACTGCTCCAGTATTCGGATACAGTAAGTGTACAGGAAGCCGAACGAACAATACGTTGAATAACCTTTTTATAGAGCTTTGCCAAATACCCGCTAAAAAAACGCAATGCGGGATCTCTGAAATCAGCTATCCATGGAATATTGTGGCGCTTTGAAAAGCGATCAGACAATATAATACCGGCATCGGGACTGTGTTCTCCAAGTATAATATGGATGTGTTGTTCTTTTATGAGAAGCTCTGCAAAACGTTCAGCCACCGGTACCCAGGACCATGAATAATCGCCGTGAATCAACTGACTATAAAAGGTAGCCGCTTTACGAAACAGCGTAAAAGGAAAACCTTTGGGAATGTAAGTATCACCGGGCCCTACTGTTACCGATTGAGTCCAAACCCAATCACTAAAACCATGATGATGGAGGGAAGGCAAAGGTATGATCGTGTAATTATCTTCAGCCAGTTGAGCCTTGTATTGTTGCAGGATACGTGCAGTTTCTCGAGAGAGCGCTGATTTCTTTAGCACTTTTCTTTTGTCTTTATCACAGCACAGTACAATGACTTTCCAGCCTAATGCCGAAAGATTTTTCGCAAACTGGTAAGGCCTTTGTGCGCCAATAGCGGAGGCGATCCTATTGTTAGGATAACACTCGTAAGCAAAAATCAATACTGTTCCTTTATACGTCATAAAGATCAAGCCTTTAGTGAAGGCCAAAACTGGTGTGCCGTTTGTAATCCATGTGCCTGTTTGCGCTCAACAAAATAGAAAAGAATCATGGCTGTAAAGAAAGAAAGCAGAATACCCAATACCCTTGAATAAATACCATACACAAGCGATCTTTCCATGATAAAATACGATATCATATAATTGGTTAAATACAACACCGAGAAATGTGTCAAAAACAACGAATAAGATCGCTCTCCTATCCATACCATGATATGGGACGACAACATCGATTTTAATGCTTGAGATTGAATGACAATAATCAATGCCCCAAAGTAAAGAAAGGCCAAACTCATGTGATGGAAAGGCATATACCAGAATGCTCCTACCAGTAAAATCAAACCCACTATAATAAACAGTATGGCTATACGCAGATTAAAATCTTCTTTTGCCAGGAGCACGCCAAATAGGAAACACAAGAGGTAATCCACTAGTCGCAAGGGTCCCAACACAATATAGTCAATTGAATACTGATCCGGAAAATAAATTAACACCAGCCTCTGCAACAACAAAGAAAGTATAAAAGTGATTACCGTTGCAGGAAATAGTTTCCAGCTTTTACCCATGTACAGTATCAGCGGTACACAAACATAAAAAACAATTTCAATTTGTAAACTCCACCACGCTAAGTTATAATAATCACCTTTCCAGTTAAAAAGTAAGAACTGTCGCGCGAAACTTTCCGGAGTAAAATCTATCAAAATTGTAGAATACCAGGTAGGATAAAAGGTATTGATCCAAATGACAAAACCGGCGAACCATACGGCGAAGAAAAAAGGAGTATAAATACGCCAGAAACGTCTATTGGCATACTTCCATACATTAAACGTTTTTACTCCTGTAAAATAAGGTTTCATCAGAACGATACCACTTAATACAAAAAACAATTCAACACCTGATTGGGTGAAATTGAAAATAATGTCTCCCAAACCCTTCATATGGTGCGCCGTCAATACCTCTACCATGTTAGCGGTTACGGTGTGATGAAACAGTATCAATAAACAGGCAACAGCCCGGAGTCCATCGAAGTAATGCAATCGTTCAACAGCGGAGTTAGTCTCCATAAGATTATTCTATTTTACAATTTAAATGAAAAGGTAAATTAAAATTCATTGGTGTCAATCTGAAAAGTCTGCATCCAGACAACAAAAGACAATACCCTCCATAACCTCAAACTTCTCTCTACTGAATGTTCGTTACTTTTAAAAAAAGCTACATCACTTTTCCATACGTCAGGCACAATGAATTTATCGATGTCTTTATAAGATGTCAATACTTTTTCAATCCATAAAACATCTCTCTTCAACATGTCCTGAAGCGGCGTATAGAAACCTATTTTATCTTTGCGTTTTAATACTTTATCGGGAAGTAAATCGGCACATGCTCTGCGTAATAAATTTTTACTTTCTCCTTTTACAAAAAAATCATTGGGATTAATCTTTGCCACATGCTCTGCTATTCTATGATCAAGAAAAGGCATCCGCCCTTCCATAGAATTTGACATGCTGTTTCGATCGTCATAATGCAATAAATGCGGGAGGTGCACACCATATACGGACTCTTCCCATACTTCGTAAAAATGAGAGGCACGAGCCAGTTTCACGAGATGATCATCTGCTTTATTTTGCAGTGCTTTGGAAATAAAGCTTCTTTTTTTACGTCGCGATTTTTTCCTTGCCAATCGTTCTACCATTGGCATCACTGCTCCTGCAAGTATTCTCATCAAAGCGGCTACAGAAAATTCTTTTTGTTG
>JAQBNS010000150.1 GCA_028288405.1 Chitinophagaceae bacterium | reverse complement strand
GAGCCAGGAGCTAGGAGGCACGAAACAGATTTTTATCGTACCTCCTAGCTCCTGGCTCGTTCCTCATCCGCACTATATCCGTTCATTTAACGTTGTTAGAATGATTCAGGTATAAATCACAGTTTTTCTGCACAGTTCGCTAAAATCCTTTGACCTGTGCCTCGATTATTTTATTTTTATACCATAAACGAAAGACATGAACGCATCGACTCGTAATAACCTCATTCTCGCTCTTCGCATAGCGACGACTGTTTTATTTGTTTTTTCAGCAGTCGCCAAACTCTACCCTATTGAAGCCTTTGAAAAACAGTTGGTGGATCTGGGTTTTGCCTCCTGGTCTTCAGCTCCTTATTTGAGTCGCGCCATTATTGGTTTTGAAGCTTTCCTTGGTTTGGCCTTCTTACAAAAGAATTACCTGCGTAGCTTTTTTATCCCGGCAACCGCAGCTTTGTTAGCCGTCTTCTGCATACATCTTGGTTATACTATTTACACCACCGGCAACTCCGGCAATTGCGGCTGCTTCGGCCAATTGATCAAAATGACTCCACTGGAAGCCTTGATCAAAAATATCCTCACACTTGGTCTATTGGGTTATTTATATACCCTGACTGCCACCTACGAAACAAAACGCATCGTTGTTCCTGCGGTATTACTCGGAGTAACCTATCTCTCTTTATTGATTGCGTTTCCGATTAAATCTTATGCTGCTCCTACCAACGAAGCTATTCTTGCAGATACGGCATCCGTTGCATCAGATACAACACCTGTGTATAAACCTGCAGCAGACACTATTCTTACGGTTGTAGAAGAAATTATCGGAAAAGAAAAAACAAAAACAACGGATGCAAAATCTCCGGTAGTCGCTGCAAAAAAAGACTCCGTAGCAAAACCGATCACGAAGACCGCACCGGCCTACACTCCAAAAGTTTCTATCTATGCCAACTTTAAAAACTTCAGCGACGGTGTAACCGCCAATGTAGACAAAGGCACTTCGATTGTGTGCATGTTGAGTTTGGAATGCGAACACTGTATGGAAACCGCCCGCCAAATCGGAGAATTGAGCAAGGAACAAAAACTACCACCCGTGTATTTCTTATTCTTCGGAAGCCCGGGAGAACTGGATCATTTCTTTGATGTAGCGAAATGCAAATACCCTTATAAGATTGTAGAACCTCAGGTCTTCTTCCCTTTATTGGGCGATATCCCTTCTCCTCCACGTGTGAGCGTATTGAAAGAAGGCAATATCGTGGCAGACTTTGACAACGATTCATTCATCAAAGACAAACTCAAAAAAGCAATAGAATAAAACATGTTCCCTCGCATCCTGTTATACTCCTTTGCCATTATCGGAATACTCTGTTCCTCCTTTACCATATTGGAGAAGACAGAGTACCATTTAAAAACGATCGTCATCGACGCCGGTCATGGCGGTAAAGATCCGGGCTGTTCAAACAGCAGTCAAAAAGAAAAACTCATTACACTGGATATCGCATTAAAGCTCGGTGAGATTTTACAACGCAATATGCCCGATGTAAAAGTCATCTATACCCGTAAAGACGATCACTTCGTCGAACTGCACGACCGCGCAGCCATCGCCAATAAAGCCAAAGCCGACTTGTTTATTTCCATTCATGTCAACGCAGGACCTGCACAATTCAAAGGCACTGAAACCTATTGCATGGGTTTGCACAAAGGCGAACAAAATCTTTCGGTGGCGCAACGTGAGAACTCTTCCATCCTGTTGGAAAAAGACAACAAAGAAAAATACGACGGCTTCGATCCTAATTCTCCGCAATCTTATATTTTATTTTCGCTTTACCAAAGCGCTTACTTAGCCAACAGTACAAGACTGGCCGGCAAAATTGAAACGGAATTTGAATCCCATAATAACCGCCATTCCAGAGGTGTTAAGCAGGCAGGCTTCTTAGTACTTTGGAAAACAGCGATGCCAAGCGTATTGGTAGAAAGTGGATTCATCACACACGACGAGGACGCGCAATACCTGGGAACAGAAGTTGGAAAAATGGAAACGGCCTGGGGGATTTTTAGCGCGATTGAAGATTATCGGAATGAGATTGAAGAAGAATAAATAGTTGTTAGTTGTTAGTTGTTAGTTGTTAGTTGTTAGTTGAAATAAAAAATATATTTTCTGAACTAACAACTAACAACTTGATTTTTCAAAACACTACAGTCTTGTTTCCGCTTAATAAGACTTTATCTTCCAGAACCAGTTTCAACGCCTGCGCCAATACCATCTTCTCCACATCCTTACCTGCTCTGGCCATGTCGGATGCGTTCTGCGAGTGATCGACAGGAATTACATTTTGACAAATAATCGGACCTTCATCCAAATGATGATTCACAAAGTGAGCCGTGGCTCCAATGATTTTTACGCCGCGGTCGTAAGCTTGCTTATAGGGTTGCGCGCCAATAAACGCAGGCAAAAATGAATGATGGATATTAATGACTTTTCCTTCGTAATGCTTTACAAAATCAGGAGTCAAAATGCGCATGTACTTCGCCAACACAATACAATCCGGTGCGTATTGATCGATGGTCTGAATCATTTTTTGTTCGTGTTCTTCTCTCGATAAGCCTTCTGCAGATACACAGTGATAAGGAATGTCAAAACGTTCAGTAAAGTTTCGCAACACCTCGTAATTGCCAATCACTGCTTTCACATCCGCATTCCATTCGCCGAAATGATTGCGCACCAACAGATCTCCCAGGCAATGATTCTCTTTGGTCACGAGTAGAACTAATTTCTTCTTACGGTCAGACACCACACTGATCCAGCTTTGATCCGGTAAAGCTTCCTTCAGTTCCGCCGCTAATTCTGCCTCATCAATGAGCCCTTCCACTTCCGTACGCATAAAAAATCGATTGGTATCCAAATCCACGTATTCGCGGTTCTTGATGATATTCAATTCATTCTGGTACAAAACACTGGTGATCTTGTAGATCAAGCCTTTTTGATCGGGACAATCGACGAGGATGGTAAGGAGTTTTTTCATGGTCGCAAACTTTCTAACAATATAAGAAATAGTACTCAGTTTTTCTTAATTCCATTTTTCTGCTAGATTCACAAATTAAACAATGAAAAAATACCATGGCTAAAATTCCCAGGGGAATATCTATTCAAAAGTCACGAAAATCTGTTACACTCACCACCAGTAACTACTCTGATCCGCTTTATCTAATGCAGGTCATGTTGTTTATTCCTTTCTTAAGTATCGTGAGCGTATTGTACCTGATATACTCTCCTTTTTGGCTGTTATTTAGCCTACCCTTATTGGCCGCAACCATCCGCTGGACTTATTACAATAAGAAAGATCATTACAAGATCTACCTGAATAATAAACAGCTGATTGTTACAAAAGGTATGAATAAACTTGAAATTATCAATACCGATTTGCATAGCATACGTGACGTTTACATTGTTAAAATAACCGAACGCGTTCCCGGAAAATTTAAGCATGATCCTATTATCGACAACAAAAATGAACTGGTTGTGGAGACCAGTTCAGACAGAATTGTCATCACCAATTCGCTGATCGATTCAGAACAGGTTTTTATACAAAATAAAATTCTGGGATGGATAAAAGAGCATAGAATAATCATTTCAATAGATGATGTGCCTTCCCAGGATTCAGAGACAGGACTTTTACATATTGAATAGTGCAGCGGTCTACATATCCTTGTTATGTTTCACTTATAATAATAATACCAGTTACTGGCATAATTGGTGTCAAAATTCTCTTTGCTGTCCAGGTAAATAGTAAAAGCCCCACGCTTGAAATAACTAAACTGATTGTAGGGTTCTAATAAATCAAAATATTTATTGGCCCACAATTCTTTGATCGTACTACTTTCATACTGTTTAACCTGTTCATCGGTGTAAAGAAAAAATGTGACTCCTGAAAAAGCTCTTGAAATTTCCCAGAGGTCTTTGTTATCAAGCTCTCTTTTCAATTCGTCAATCTTCTCCTGAGGAATGTTTTGATTCGCTTCTGTTCTCGCGATTGGTTCAAATCCTCCGTATATGATCCAAATGTTTTCAGTCGGATACTGATCCGCTATTCCCTGCTCTTCGAGTGTTTGTTTAAAGTAAAGTGCGATTGCTTGCTGCTTGTCTCCCGCCAAACCAAAACTATCTTTGTTCAGGAAATAATTTTTCTCTCTTTCAAATTCAAAACACAATTCAAGCCTCGGACGATTGCCATTGTCAATCGTATCATAAACGATGTTGATCGTTTTTACACCGAACGTTTCATCCACCCAATCAGCCAACGGCCTGAACTCACTTTTCATAGAGGCTTTAGCCAATAGGATCAGTTTGGTTTCCTGATAATCCGCATCGTAAGGCATGATCATAACTGCATCTTTTATTACAAAATAGCAGTTATGAAGTACAAATCATACGTTTCAACTTACAATAATATTTAAATAAAAAGTAATAAAAAGAAAAGCTCCATCACAATCCTTTCACTTCGATTTTGTAACTTATTTTCTTTATGTTTTAATATCTTTTTAACTAAACAAACTATGCAAACAAAACTAAACGAAACTGTCCTTGCGCAATGTTCTTTGCGTTATGTCAAAGGAGAAGCCGACAAAATGTACGAGTGTTATATCACACCTACCAAATTGTATTTCAGCAGAAAAGGCAACGTGGAAGTCACTTCCCTGCAAAACATTTCCAATGTGTCCTTAACACAGCGATTAAACTGGTTGCTCCTGATCTTAGGTATTTCCATTATTGGCGTTGCGCTGATCAATTATAAGTATGGAGTCTTTCCTGAAAAAGATGCCCGCTTGACCACTACCCAAACCACTCCGGTTAATCCTTCCTCTACGAATGGCCTAACACCTCCTGAAGAATTATTTAAAGATGGTAACCAAAAATTAACACCTCCTGAAGAATTGTTCAAAGATGGCGACCAGCAACTTACTCCACCTGATCAGTTGTTTGCAGATGACGATCGGATGGCATTACAAGTCGAATGGGAAAAAAGTAAAAACTATATTTCGTTTGGCATCGCAATATTCGGAGCGATATGCTTGTACTTTGGTTTTAAGAAAACGGCCTACCTGAAAATAGTCACTAATACAGAAACTATTTTACTGCGCGTCTTCACGATTACAGATCAGTTCAACGCATTTTACCATGCCTTGTTGAGCAGAGTCGGTTTGACCAATAACAGCAAGTAAATTTGAATCAAATAAACATCCGATAAAGAATATAACTTCGGTCAAATAAAAAGACACCAGATCACCGGTGTCTTTTTTATTTTCATTCTGCCGCTTGGTTTAGGCCCTGCAACTCTTTCGCTATTTTCCATATATTTGTTGCTTATGCAACCTATGCTTAGAGATACCAAACCGCATTATGAAATACTGGATGGCTTGCGTGGTATTGCCGCTATTGTCGTCGTTGTCTTTCATATATTGGAGATATTGATACCCGATCCTACCAAAAATCCGGTGGCTCATGGTTTTTTAGCGGTAGATTTTTTCTTTTGCCTTTCGGGTTTTGTTATTGGCTATGCATATGACGACAGGATAGCGAAGATCGGTTTCGCAACGTTTTTTTTGAATCGTCTGATACGCTTGCATCCCTTAGTCATTTTAGGAAGTGTATTGGGACTCCTTGCTTTTTTATGGGCGCCTTTTGAAACGACTTCACCGGTGGATACCTTTGGCTGGACAAAAATTCTGTTGGCGCTTATCGGTTCGCTCTTCTTATTTCCAAGTCCTATACTCGGCCGCTTTGGCAATGTATTTCCCTTGAATGCACCGGCCTGGTCATTATCGATGGAGTATTTTATCAATCTGGTATATGCCTTTGTGCTCGTACATCTTTCTAAAAAGCTACTGCTGTTATTTTTAGCGGTTTCCACTGCAGCGATTATTAGCGTAGCCTCGTACAGGGGAAATATCCTGGGCGGTTGGGGCGACACGACTTATGCAGATGGTTATGCGCGCGTATGTTTTTCCTTTTTAATGGGACTTACTATTTTCCGATTTCAGTTTACCATTAAAAACAATATTCATTTTTTATTCTACGCAGCAGCACTCACTGGTATTTTTATTTTTCCGCATTTTCATAATGACTGGATCACTGAACTGTTTTTTGTGATCATTATTTTTCCGTTACTCCTTGCCTCAGGAGCAGGCTCGCAGGTATCGGGTTTCTTTCATAAAGCATGTATTTTTTTAGGTGATCTTTCCTATCCCTTATACATGTTGCACTACTGGATGATGTGGATATTGATAGCCTATATGAATACTGCTCCCGGAGAAAAAAATCTGCACCTGGCAGGAGCGATCATAGTAGTGGCTTCTATTGCTTTGGCTTATGCCGCATTAAAACTATATGATGAACCTATTCGCAAATTATTGAAAAGGAAGGCTAATCATAACCATCCTAAATCTTAAAATCAAAAATCAACATGTCTACTTTACAGTTTAATAAGCTTGCAACATTGTATCCGAAAAAGCGCGCCATCATCACCGGTGCAGGAAGTGGCTTAGGGTTAGAACTAACAAAACTGCTCTTGCAAGATGGCTGGTACATCCTTGGAGTGGACCTCAACACCAGTAGATTACAACCTCTCCAAACAACATCTCTTTCCATTCATGAACTGAATATTATCGATCGAAAGGAGTTTAAAAAATGTATTGATACTTTTTGTAAGCAGCAAAATGGAGTAGATATTCTCTTTAACAATGCCGGAGTTGGAGAAGGCTCTCTTTTTCAAAATTACTCTTTAGAAAACTGGGATTGGATTATTGATATTAATCTCAAGGCTGTGATCGCTGGAACAAACTATGTACTGCCTTATTTATTGGAAAGAAAAGCTGGCACCATCGTTACTATTTCAAGTATGGCCGGTATTGCTAATTTACCCAAAATGAGTCCGTATAATGTGACTAAAGCGGCAGTGATTTCGCTTTCAGAAACACTTTCGCATGAACTTTCCAAAACTGACATTCGAGTAAAATGCATCATGCCTACTTTTTTCCAATCGTCGGTATTGCAGCACAGCAAAGGCGATTCGGAAACACTACAATCCGCACAAAAAGTTGTTTCCAATGCAAAATTAAGCAGTCATGAAGCGGCCATTTTAATTCTCCGGAATTTACATACAAAAAAAGAAACGTTACTTTTCCCCTTGTCAGCCTACCTTTTCTTCTATTCAAGAAAATTCATTCCCGCTTTATATAGATTTGTTATTCGAAAGCTGCTGGTAAAATAGCGATAGAGAAGAGATTACTTCATAAGAAATTCAAAAGAATTAGAACCGCCAGCACATGCCCTGCTACCATTGCTAGCGCCGGCGTCCGCCCGAGGATCCAGCAATGATTCATGAAAACATCTCGCTAATACGCTATGATCGCAAAGCCCGTCGAATACTCCTCTGTTAACGTGCAGAAAATTCACTGCTGCAAAAAAAAACTTTAACAGTGACCACGAAAATATAAAATAGCTGGTACAGGTAGTTTCCCTGTACCAGATGGAAATATTATTTAATCATTTTAGCCGAATACATCGTTCCGTCTAAAAAAGTCACTTTAATTAGATACATTCCGCTAGTCAAAAAATCGGTAGCTATTGCAGTTTGTGTTCCTGCGACGTCGAGCGTTTTAACCGGCATTCCATGCACGTTGTATACGACAACTTTCCTGAGTTCCTTATCTGCAGAATGAACCATAATCTGATCACCAAAGGGATTTGGTGCAATAGATAATCCCACGGCTTCCATAGAAACCTGAGTACCTGTTACTATCTCCACACCGGCATTGCGGCTTAAGTCAACCGGCATTGTGTTGTTAATTTCGTGAAATACAATGTCTGTCTTTACAGGTTCATTGTAATCAAAATAGATATAGGCTGTATTTCTTAAAATCTGACCTTCTGAAATATCGGTTACAGGATAAATAGAATAACGGATAAATCCATTGCTCTCTGCAAACGATACACTGCTATCAGGAAGGTTGATATTATCGAAAACATAAGTAACGATTGCCTGTCCTTTACCAGAAATAGCCCAAGTATATGGATGTGAAGAAGCACCGGGCATAAAAGTCGTCAAATCCAAATTAGCATCTAAAGTATCTACAATTTTTACAACATTGGCTTCACTCGTTCCTGTGTTTTGAAAATGAACAGTGTAGTTAATCTTATCGGTAGATTTGATGTAATGAGCATCGCTCCAACCAATAGGTTCTGCTTGTTTTTCATTAGGGTCATAACTGCTAAGAATTGTTTGACAGGAAGAGGTATAATCTAAATCTTCATCGTCGAGGGCTGCCGTGTTTATAGGATTATGAACCAGAGCTCCGGTGCCGCATGCCTCTATACTTGCTCTGGGATGGCTTGATCCGGGATGATAAGGACGCTGATCAGCTTCAAGACGAATAGTGTTTCCTTTAGAAACATAACTGATGCGCAAGCTGTCCGTTGCCCTAAGTTTAAAGTTGGCAATATGTACTAGTGTATCGTTTTGATATATTCTAAACTCGCTGCTATCTTGCATATTTCCTTGTCCTTCATTGCGGATCGCAAAAACAGTTTGAGCGCCTGTGCATTTCCCTTCTATTGCAATATGCGATTTATCCCAGTTGGAAGGATCAGTGTTTATACAATTTCCCTTTTTGTTAATATATGCTTTCAGACAAACCGTTTGTTGTCTAAAACTAGCCAGGCACGATACGGAATCCCATATAATAATAGTGACCTTGCTTTGAGCAGCTACCTGCGCAATATTATAAGTCAGTACGTTTCCATTTTTAGAGCCCCATGCAGGATTGCTGGATAATGGAATGATAGCATCAGGGTAAACAACTTTAATAATGACATCGCTCTCAACTATATTTCCCTCGTTCGAATAACTCACGGTATTAACAGAGCGATTGCACCATACTCTCCGTGAATTACCCACACTTACAGACAATAGTGAACAATACCGGATGCTGTCCGCAAAATCGAAACTACTCGTATCTTTTGGACCTCCTTCAAGATGAACAAGATGTGAGGATACGCACTGGGATATGCTAACTAGTCCTTGCAATCTATTGTACATTCGAGTCAATGTTACATCAGAAACCGTAGTATCCACCACTACTTTATATTCGCCTTTTGAATTACTGGATGTATAAATGTCACCTGGCTCTGCTTTTATGATATAGGACGGCAATCCTATTTCTCCGTATTCCTTGACACAATTGTCATTTTCATCTGTATAGACTTTTCCTGATATGGTATTATAGTTTTTAGTATTACCATAATACATTCTGTAAACATCGGCTAACCGTACATTTCTGGAATCTAAGTCTTTAAAATCACCATATAGAAAAAATCTGTCGCTATCGTAAGCAGCTATATTAGTAAAACTACTAGACTCTAATGTAAAAATATAATTATAGGCAGGATCCGCGATGCCTAGGCTATCTGTGCGGTTCAATGTTCCTCCTCCGGCAAAAGTACCAAGCAAGAGGTAACTGTTTTCATTTTGTATGACAATAGATTTGATAGTATTTACATCAGGACATGAATAAGTCAAGTCCAAGCTGCCATCAGGCATCAGTCGGGCCAGTCCTTTGATAGCTGTATTATTGTATGAGGTAAAACTTCCACCTATCAGTATCTTACCATTCGGTAAAGCAATGCATTTACTGATTGCTCCATTAGCCCCTGTGCCGGAAGAAAAAGTAGCGTCAAGGGTACCATCTATATTCAACCTGAACATCTTCCCTACAAGCTGTCCGTTCAACTTTAAGTCTGCCGATCCATATACCAGAACCTTGCCGTCCGGCAAAGAGATAGCCGAATATGAATTGTCCAAAGAATCGACCTGAAATCCGGTATCAGGTAAACCATTGCTAAGTAAACGGTAGATCACAAATGTATGAGGCGTATTGTAAGAATCACTCTTTACTATTAACAATTTATCTTCTATTGTGCCTATCACATTGCCGCTATACAATCTGTTATTAAAGGTAGCGTCCTCGGTTCCGTCGTAGTTTAACCGTTTCAAGGTACCTTGTAAGCCTGAAAGGAATTTATAATCGACGATTACAATCTTTCCATTGGATTGAGGCACGACTGAACCTACGCTGTAGTTTTCAAAATTAAACAAAGGATCGTTACTCCCATCAGGCATCAAGCGTACTACGTTAGAAGCACGATCACCTATACCTGAATTAGAATATTGATAGGCTGACATGAGTATTTTTTTATCAGGCAATACCTTTATGTCTGTGATCATGCAATAATGATTGGTACCTCCTGCCGAATACAAAGATCGATCGGTAGTACCGTCTATGTTACAAACTGAAAATCCATATCGTGTGGCTCCGTTGCAGGAATAAAAGTTTCCGTTCAAATGAATCTTCTCATTATACACGGTATAATTGTACAAACTACCCTGAGCCATTAAGATATCGCGAAAAGAAACATCCTTTGTACCATTGTCATTGAAGCGATAAATGGAGCCATTATCATTATAGCTGTTAGGGCAGCATTGACTATTAAAACCATAGCCTAATAACACCTTATTATCCGGCGTTAAATCTAATTTCAAAGCTCCCGTGGTATACGTCGAATATCCGTATAAACTGAAAAATGAATTGAAACCAGTATCAACCGTACCGTCCGCATTAAAACGCACAACTGTATCATGATAATAATTGCTACCGTTCACCCCTACAAATCTCCCTGCCACGACTACCTTTCCATCCGCTTGTTCTATCATAGAATAAGCATCACTATCAAGTATTGGCTGAGCAGCACTAAAAGTATTGTC
>JAQBNS010000145.1 GCA_028288405.1 Chitinophagaceae bacterium | reverse complement strand
GCAAACCCACGTGAGCAGAGTGGTGGTTTCTTCCTGTCAACAAAGCTGATCGTGTAGGCGAACAAATAGCCGTCGTATGAAAATTAGTAAAACGCAATCCGTTGTTCGCAATTTTTTCTATGTTAGGAGTTTCGACCAATCCACCGAAAGCCGTGGTGGCGCCGAAGCCTGCATCATCAATCAATATCCAGACAACGTTGGGTGAACCGGCAGGAGCCTTCTTGTTATACTGCGTATGGCCTTGTGTTGATTCGCCAAGTGTTTTTCCGATGACACCGTTAAAAGGTTGTTTGGGACTATATTGTGCAACTACTTGAATGGTAAGGAGCGCTACCAGGAACATGGTAAGCACTACATTCCTTATGCCGAATAGACGGATAAACACAGTCATATTTTTTTTCATTACTGGATAATTTGGTGGAGTATTAAACTTATTTTTCATTTAAAGTAATTTGTTGTCGAATGGCTTCTTCAATCTTTGTCTTAGTCGTCAATCCACTATTTTGCCAAACGATTTTATCACCTTTGTATAAAATAAGCGTAGGTATAGATTGTATATTCAAAGCATCGCCGAGTTGTTTATTATCAAACAATTCAATCTTTATAACTTTTACCTGATTGGCTTTATCATCGCCTACAGAATCCACAATGGGAGAAAGTTTTCTACATGAACCGCAAAATTTGGAATGTACATCTACTAAAACCAATTGATCCGATTTCAGCAACTCCTTGTATTCATCCAGTGTCAATCCTTTTCCTGTAGTCGTTTCAACAGGTTTACCCTCTCCGATCCAACGGCTGATACCACCCGGCAAGTCATATACTTCAGCGAATTCCTGCGCCTTTAGTTTTTTGGCCAGGGCGGCGCTTCGTCCGTTATTAATGGAGTAGACAAAAACAGGTTTCGTTTTATCCAACTTGTTTATCTGCTGTTGAAGTTCCGTTTCATTCGCAACACTTACATTGATTGCACCAATCAAATGATTCAGCTTGTATTCTTCTGCCGTTCTGGCGTCCAGTATTTGAGCCTGAGGTGAAGCTTGTTTAAGTTTGGTTTCAAACGCTTCAAAAGAAAGAACAGTTTGCGCCTGACTAATCAGTTGAAAAGTCAACAGCATGAAAAGTGTAAGGGATACGTTTATCTTATTCATAGTATAGCGGGTTACAAAAGAGATAAGTCGTAAGCGATACTTAGCGCATCACTTACGACTTATAAGTTAGGATTGAATTACCATCCGGAATTTTGAGTCAGTCTCGGATTCAATTGTATTTCCTGTAATGGAATCGGATAGAGGTAATGCTTAGTACTCACACTATTTTTTCCAACCAGCTGAAGAGAAGGAAGCAAAAGTCCTCCCGTACCATCAATAAAGCCTGTGGATGGATTTCCCTTTTCCCTCACGAGATCAAACCAACGCTGCCATTCCCATACCAGTTCCAATCTTCTTTCTAAATAAACAGAGTCTCTAAACTGGTTGACGTCAAGACCCGGTGTAAGATCAGGAATGCCTGCCCTTTGTCTCACTTGATTGACGTAAGTATAAGCAGGACCTGTAGGTCCTCCGTTGGCTTCATTTTCAGCTTCCGCAGCAATCAGTAAAACTTCTGAGTAACGGATGATCGGAACGTTGGCGGCAGATTCAGATAACTGAGCCCCTACTCCCGGATCAAAATATTTATGCAGGAAAGGAACTGAATCACCCGGAGCATTCAATGTAGAATAATATTGATTATTGGAACCCAATATTTTCGTAATGAATGATTTCTTTTTGCGTTGATCGTTGGGCTGGTATAATTTATAAATGCTGAAAAAATTATCGGCACCTTTTTTATAGTATACCAATTGATCGGCATAACTGGCCGTGTAACCAGGAACCGCTGAACGCATACCTCTTGGCGCATTTCCGTTTCCTTGTCCCTGACTATTGGATTTGAACTGCGCAGAGAAGATATGTTCTATACCATTTTTATTAGCCGGTAAAAAGACTTGCGAATAGTTGCTGAACAAACCATAAGTACCGGCTGTAATAATAGATTCTGATGCGGTAGCCGCATCACTCCATTTTTGCTGAGTCAAATAAACTTTAGACAATAAAGCGGTCGCTGCTCCTTTCGTTGCTCTGCCTACATCCGCGCCAGAATACGAAGCAGGTAAAGCTGCTTGCGCATCTGTTAAATCCTGCTCGATCTGAGCGTAGACATCCGCTGCAGGAGTTCGGCTTACCAATAAAGAACCGGCGTCATAAACATCCTGGTCATGCAAAATCAATGGAACATCTCCGTACAAACGAACCAGGTTGAAGTAATACAATGCTCTCAGGAATTTTGCTTCACCAATGTAGCGCTGCTGTAAAGGAAGATTGGCAGTGATAAAAGGAATCTGAGGAATTTTATCAATGGCAATATTACAAAAACGAACACCGGAATAATGGAACTGCCAGATCTGTAACACACGAAGACCGGCTGAGTTGTGCTGCAAAACAGACTGTGAACGCACGTCAGGATTGGTAGCACCAGGACCCGGATTGATGTCGTCTGTCATCATTTCCATACCGGTTGCAAACAATACGTTGTAAGGCGTTTGCGCTACGGCACCGCCTGGCGTAGAGGCGCCACCCGAATTCAACATAAAGTAGCAAGAGGTTACAGCTTGTTTAGCATCTGTCTCCGTTTTGTAAAACTGAGTATCAGGAATAAACGACTGAGGTTTTTCTTCCAGCTTGGCACATGAGTACAAACTTAAAGCGGCGAAGAAGATGTAGTAATAAGTATAATTTTTCATAAGCGTATTATTTATTATGAACACTTTAAATTAGAAGCTGAATGATAAACCGCCCAAAATTGTTTTGTAATTTGGATAAGCACCGTTGTCTACACCTGTAGACATGGCATTCTGGCCATTCACCCCTACTTCCGGATCAAAGCCTGTGTATTTTGTCCAAGTCAGGTAATTTTGCAAAGACACATATACACGAAGGTTTTGTATTTTTGCTTTTGAAACGATTGATTTCGGTATGGTATAACCTAATGCAATATTCTTCAAGCGTAGGAATGATCCGTCTTCTATATAACGGCTGGAAAGAATAGCTGCCGGATCCTGGTAAGCTCTTGGAACATCGGTGTTGGTATTGGTCGGTGTCCAACGGTTCAACACATCTGTAGAAGCGCCTTGATAGCCCGTTTCCAGGCCAAGGTTAGCCGCATTGGCGTTGTATATTTTATTGCCGTAAACGCCCTGGAAAAAGATGGTTAAATCAAATCCTTTGTATCCGAAGGTATTGGTTAAACCGGCAATGAACTTAGGCTGATTGTTGATGATGATTCTATCTTCAGAGGTGATTTTACCATCGCCGTTTTGATCCTTGTATTGTTGTGCGCCTACTCCTTTGTCTGCGCCAGGGGTCAATGCATTCGCCGGTAAAGTACCCGGTTGAATCAAACCGTCTGTTTCATAGACAATGAAAGAACCTACTGAATAACCTACCTGAAGAATAGAGGGAGATGCACTGTTTGGAATGTACTGTTGGTTATCTCCATTCAAAGCCGTTACTCTGTTGTCGTTATGAGAAAAAACAAGACTCGTATTCCAGGTCAATTTACCTGTCAGGTTTTTAGTCGTCACGGCTAATTCAATCCCTTTGTTGGTCATCGAACCTGCATTTTCAATGGCTTGAGACTGAAGCGAACTTGGCGCGTAGTTCAACAAACCGGTTGTAGCAGGCAACGTCACGTTGAGCAATAAATTATTTGTTTTTTTGTAGTAGATATCAGCCACAACGATGATGCGGTTTTTCAATAAGCCTACATCAACACCTAAGTTATATTGTGTTGTCTTTTCCCAAGTCAGGTTTTTATTCTGCTGCGTGAAAGGAGCAAAACCGGCGATGGTTGTATTACCAAAATTGTAACGGTAATACCCCATCTGAGACAAAGAAGAATAAGGAGGAATTTGTGTATTACCGGTAAGACCTGCACTGAAACGAAGTTTCAACTGACTGATCTGTGTCACATCTTTTAAGAAACCTTCGTTGTGTACGTTCCATCCGATAGCAGCAGAAGGAAACGTTCCCCATTGATGTCCTTTTGCAAAACGGGAAGACCCATCTGCACGAGCCGTCACAGTGAAAAGGTATTTGTCATCGTATGAATAGTTTGCTCTTAATAAAAAGGATTGCAATGCAGAGGCTGACTGGATCGAAGAAGGGGTCACTTGCGTGGTTCCGGAACCCAGATTATTATAGGTATAAGCATCCGAAGCAAAACCTGCCGCATTGGCAATGGATGATTCAGAATAAGACGACTGTTGCATGAACCCTCCCAACACATCGAAAGCATGTTTATCACCTATTCTTCTCGCGTAATGCAAGGTGTTTTCATTCAGCCAATTTCTAGAAGTCAATGAACCGACAGAGGCCACACCACTACTTCCTGATCCTTCAAATGTAGTGGAAGGCAGGTAAGCATTTTGTTTGTTGCCGATCAAATCTATACCACCCAATATTTTAGCCGTTAAACCCGGTATGATGGTATATTCACCATAACCATTCGCTAATACTCTATTGGTCGTCGTTGTATTGATATCACTCACCAAAGAGTTGATCGGGTTTCCGTAGGAAGCCTGGTACGGACTTTTTACCGTATACGTTCCGTCTGCATTGTAAAGCGGTACAGAAGGAGGCATCGCCAGAATAGCAGGCACAACGTTTTGAGGTGCTACTTGTGAAGAGATATTACTTGCTGTAACAAAAGCACCTATCTTAAATTTTTCACTGTAATCGTGTTCGATATTGAAACGACCTGCATAACGACGGAACCAGGTGTTGAGCAATACTCCGTTTTGTTTGAAGTAGTTACCGGAAATAGCAATTCTGGTTTTCTCAGAACCGGATAAAATGGACACGTTGTAGTTTTCAATTTTAGCTTGGCGGAAAGCTTCACTCTGCCAGTTGGTACCTTCACCGAAAGCATCTACTTGTGCCTGAGTGTATGGAGCTGCTTTACCAGAGTTCACCGCTGCATCATTCGCTAATGCTCCCCATTGAGAACCATTAATGACCGGTATTGTTTTGATGACATTCTGTACACCGATGTAACTGTCGAAGTTGATGGATGATTTATTATAACTTCCTTTTTTTGTGGTAACAAGTATGACACCGTTCGCTCCTCTTGAACCGTAGATGGCTGTGGACGAAGCATCTTTCAACACGTCAATGGATTCTATATCGGAGGGGTTAATGCTCGACATCGGGTTGATCTGCGGAGCAACACCTGTAGTGTTGGTATTGTATGTACCGTAAGTCACCCCTGCATCCATAGTAGACGGATCGTTGTAGATAGGAAAACCATCGATGACATATAAAGGTTGACCTCCATTCAATGAACCGATACCTCTAATTTGTATGGATACACCTGAGCCTGGTTGACCACTGGATTGCGTCACCTGAGCACCCGACACAGAACCCTGAATCAAACGATCCGGAGAACTTACAGCCTGCGCCATCTGTTCCTTAGACACGGAGGATACGGATCCTGTAATGTCCTTTTTCTTTTGAGTACCGTAACCAACCACAACCACTTCTTCCACTTCTGAACCGTCGAACTCAATGCTTGTTTGAATAGGCTGTCCGTTGAACTCTACCTCTTTTGGTTTATAACCCAATGAGTTGATCTGCAAAATAAAAGGTGGCGTCTGTTCCGTCGTAAATTCAAAATGACCGGTACTATCGGTAGTCGTACCGTCTGTGCCTCCTTTGATGTTCACTATAACTTCCGCCAACGATTCAGTAGATGTACTGTCGCTTATTCTTCCCCGCACCACGGTCTGTGAATACGCTGTACTGCCGGCAAGCAGAGCGATCAGGAAAAAAAGTGTTTTGTAATAGGTAAATGTAATTTTCATAGGTATCGGTTTGTGACAAGTTTCAATTGCTTTTTCTTTTATAGTGAACTAAACGCTCCGTTATATTCCACTAAGTCTATGTAATAAGTAGTATTTAGAATCACTAGTTGGTGCATGGCTTGGTTTAATGATCAATAAATTAGATATGATTAAATAGCTTAAGCCTGTTCGTACATGCTCTTTATCGTGCTGTATCACGCTGACGGGGTGGATTACCAGGTGATTCGATGAATCGAAGTGATGTTACACCACTTAAATTATTATCGAGGCATAAAACTAGGAACTTAGTTTGATATACTCAAACGATTGGTGGTAGGGAAAGAACTAATCCTGTGGTAGGATTCCCATATTTGTATTTTAGCTAAATATAGAATGCTGCTATTACTATATAAGTAATTGTTAAAAAATCATGGGCTCTCTATGATTTATTTTTGTTCAGATTTATAAAGTATATATATAAAGCTAAGTCTTTGAATAGATAGATTTATAGGGCGTTTCCTTCGGACCGGGCTTTCGCCACTCGCTTCCCGCCAGGTTGTCTGTTTACTTATTAATACTTGGTAAAGGCGGGAGAGCTCAAACAATGGCTCAATCCCTAACGCAGTCAATAAATTCTTAATGATAGTCCAATCTTAGAGATACTAAAATTAGTATCGACACAAGTTCAATCTAAGAAAGAACTCATAGTTCTGATTTAACTACTACATTGAAATTTTGTGCTTCAAAAAAAATCTCTCTCGCAACACATTGATCTGAAATAATTATTTCGATCACCTCCCCCTCAACAAGTCTATCTTTTATGCTTTTCGATTCTTTTAGAGACAGCTCAGCCTTCTCGTGTAACAGCTTTATAAAAGAAATCTTTTTCATTCCCGGTTTCCAACTTTCAAAAGTAATCTTTGCCATGATTAGTGTTCGGATCAGTTATTTAAGATTTATCTCAATATAAGCAGTACTCTAAAATCCATTGGATATAATTCTCTTATTTTTCGAAAAATGTTGGCGGAATGGGCTTTTCTCCCTATATTTGCACCCACATTTAGGCAACGTGTCCTTGTTAAAACTTTGTTTTTCAAGGAGATAATGTTCTAGAAAATGACTCCGTAGCTCAGCTGGATAGAGCAACTGCCTTCTAAGCAGTAGGTCAAGCGTTCGAATCGCTTCGGGGTCACCATCCAAAAAAGGGTTTTAAACGAAAGTTTGAAACCCTTTTTTCATTTTTGAACATTGCCTCCTACTCGTTTGTTAAGGCCTAGAAGGTATCATTTTTGTATCCTTACAGCTATGAAACGCAGCGAACTCCTCACCTTTACCGCTTCCAGCATCTACTGCCCTTCCGCGGACATTCACATCGACCCCTGGAAACCGGTGGAACGCGCCATCATTACACATGCTCACAGCGACCACGCCAAATGGGGCTGCAAACATTACCTGGCACATAAGGATTCGGAGTCCATTCTACGCATGCGTCTGGGTCCGGACATTTCTTTGCAAACCCTTGAATACGGAGAATCTTTTACCATCAACGGGGTAAATTTTTCTCTGCATCCTGCCGGTCATATCATTGGTTCTTCGCAGGTTCGCGTGGAACAACAAGGAGAGATCTGGGTGGCCAGCGGTGATTATAAATTACAGGACGATCTGTTTTGTCCTCCTTTCGAAGCCGTCAAATGTCATACGTTCATCACAGAATCTACTTTCGGTTTGCCGATCTACAAATGGAAACCTCAACACGAAATCATTGACGAGATCAAAGCCTGGGTTTTGCAAAATAAACTGCAAGGCAAGAACAGTATCCTCATGGGTTATGCTTTAGGCAAGATGCAGCGACTCATTAAAAATTTACAGCCTTTTGATCAACCGGTTTTCGCGCACGGTGCGATCTACAATGTCAACGAACAATTGCGTAATGCCGGTTTCGATTTACCTTATGTTCCTCCGGTCTACAATGCTAATAAAAATGACTTTCAGGGCGCCTTGATTTTTGCTACCGGTTCTGTGTTGAACACGCCCTGGCTCAAACGTTTTGAACCCTACTCTACCGGCTACTGTTCCGGCTGGATGGCGATACGCGGGGCGAAGAACCGCAAGTCTATCGACAGAGGATTTGTATTATCGGATCATGCCGACTGGAATGAATTGAACACTGCGATTGATGCAACCGGTGCAGAAAAAGTATATGTTACCCACGGCTATACCGATACCTTTGCGCGATGGCTGAATGAACGAGGCATCGCATCAGCAGAAGTAAAAACAATGTACGGTGAGGAAGAAGAATCGCTAACGGAAACAACGGAAGCATGAAACGATTTACGAACCTCTTCCTCGAACTCGATCGTACAACAAAGACCAACGATAAAGTGGCTTTGCTGAAAGCCTATTTCCTTTCTGCACCGGATGAAGATAAACTATGGGCCCTCGCGCTCTTCACCGGTCGGCGACCTCCTCGCAAAATCAAGACCGCACAAATACAGGAATGGGCCATTGAACAAGCTCATATTCCGATGTGGCTGTTCAGGGAAAGTTACGGCAGCGTAGGCGATCTGGCGGAAACAATCTCCTTGATTTTACCCGCTAATACTTCTACGGCTGAAAAAACATTGAGTGAATGGTTTGCTTACTTCACGCAGCTGAACAAAGCAACCGACGAAGAGAAAAAACAATTGATCATCGCCGCCTGGAAACAACTGTCAACTTACGAAACCTTTGTTTTCAATAAATTACTCATGGGCAGTTTTCGTATCGGTGTTTCTCAAACGCTGGTCGTACGAGCCATCGGTGAAGTGAGCGAGCTAAGCTCCGCTGTCGTCTCACACCGTGTCATGGGGCAATGGGATCCTTACCTTACTTCTTACAAAGAATTGATCTATGGAGAGAACAGCGCCGATACTACATCGAAGCCTTATCCATTTTATCTGGCTTATGGTTTGGAAGGTAAATTGGAAGGATTGGGAAAACCGGAAGACTGGTTTGCCGAATGGAAATGGGACGGTATCAGATCACAAGTGATTGTAAGAAATAATGAATTGTACATCTGGTCACGTGGAGAGGAATTGGTCACAGATAAATTTCCTGAACTCGAATCACTGAAAACACAATTGCCTTCCGGTACCGTGCTTGATGGAGAGATTGTCTGTTATGAAAACGATCGGCCTCTTCCCTTCAATATTTTGCAAACACGCATCGGTAGAAAAAATGTAACAAAGAAAATTCTGACAGAAGCACCTGTAGCCTTCATCGCTTATGATGTGATGGAATACGAAGGACATGATGTGCGTCAGAAGCCACAAGAAGAAAGACGAAAGATCCTGGAAGAACTGTTTGATCAAACGGAAATCAAAGGAGCTTTTAAAATTTCGCCTTTGCTTACTTTCCATGAATGGGATGATTTAAAAAATTTGCATCTTCAATCCAGAGAACATGCAGCAGAAGGTTTCATGATCAAGCGAAAACAAGCGCATTACCTGACGGGAAGGAAAAAAGGAGACTGGTGGAAATGGAAAGTAGATCCGCTCAGCATTGACGCGGTATTGGTCTATGCGCAAAAAGGAAGCGGACGCAGAGCGGAGTTGTATACCGATTATACTTTTGCGGTTTGGGAAAACGATAAACTGATTCCTTTTGCCAAAGCCTATTCCGGGTTAACCGATGCGGAGATCAGAGAAGTCGATCGTTACATCAAACAAAACACGATTGAAAAATTCGGACCTGTGAGAACAGTAAAACCACAATTGGTATTTGAAATCGGTTTCGAAGGCATCAACGAATCTTCACGCCACAAGTCAGGTATAGCCGTACGATTCCCTCGTATACTCAATTGGAGAAAAGACAAGAAGTTGGAAGAGGCAGATACTTTAGATAATTTGAAGGGTATATTAAAGGCTTATAAATAAGTTGTTCGTTATTAGTTGTTAGTTCATGGTACTAACAACTAATAACGAACAACTAACAACTATTTCGATGACTCCTGGTGAAAAAGTAATTGCCTCCTGGCTCAAAAGCAAATCCTGGAAGTTGGCCGACTTCCAGCAGGAAACTATTGCCGCGTATCTGGAAGGAAAGAGTGGATTGTTAAACGCACCTACCGGTTCAGGAAAAACATACGGTGTATTTTTACCGGTACTCATCGATTACATCAATCACAATCCGGATTATAAAACAAAAAAGGGTTCCCGCTTACAAGTCTTGTGGATCACACCGCTGCGGGCATTGACCAAAGATTTAAGACGCAACTTACAAAAAGCTTGTGATGAATTAGAGATTCCCTGGCAAATCGGTATACGCACCGGCGATGTCAGTGCGAAAGAAAAAGCCGCGCAGAAAAAAGCAATGCCGGAAGTATTGTTGATTACACCGGAGAGTTTGCACTTATTGTTTGCAACTAAAAACAATACCGACTTATTTAAAAATCTGAAAGTACTCATTGCCGATGAATGGCACGAGCTCTTAGGTACCAAACGCGGTGTGCAAACAGAGTTGGCTTTCTGCCGCTTGCGTCATATACAACCGACGGTGCGCACCTGGGGAATGTCGGCCACCATCGGTAACCTCGCACAAGCATTGCAGGTACTAACCGGAATGAATATAACGAAAGAACAAACGGTGATCATTCGCTCTACCATTCAGAAAAAAATAAAAGTAGAATCGATATTACCGGACAAAGTAGAAAAGTTGCCCTGGGCCGGATACCTGGGAATTAATTTATTGGATAAAGTCATGCCGGTTGTCATGGCGAGTACCACCACGCTGTTGTTCACCAATACGCGTTCGCAAACAGAAATCTGGTATCGTTTTATTCTGGAGAAATATCCGGACATGGCGGGTATCATGGCTTTACACCATGGTTCACTGGATCGTGAATTGCGGGATTGGGTGGAAGAAAATTTACATTTGGAAAAACTAAAACTCGTCATCTGTACATCCAGTCTGGACCTTGGTGTTGATTTTCATCCGGTAGAAACAGTGATACAAGTGGGCAGTCCCAAAAGTATCTCCCGCTTCCTGCAACGTGCGGGACGAAGCGGACATAAACCCGGTGCTACCAGCAAAATCTATTTTGTTCCCACACATTCACTGGAATTGATCGAAGGTGTTTCTTTAAGAGAAGGCATTCAGAAAAATATACTGGAAGACCGCGTCCCTTTGGTGCAGTGCTTTGATGTACTCGCTCAATACCTCGTAACATTAGCGGTCGGTGATGGATTTGAACAGGAAGAACTGGCCCATGAAATCAAATCCACCTTTTGTTTTCAATACATGACGATGGATGAATGGCAATGGGTATTGGGTTTCATCACTACAGGCGGTCCTTCCCTATTGGCTTACGATGAATTCAAACGTGTAGAAATAGAAGGCGATAAATTCACGGTCAATAACCGCAAGGTCGCGATGCGGCATCGTTTGAGTATAGGCACGATTGTTTCTGATGCCGTATTGCAGGTGAAATACATGGGTGGAAAATTTCTCGGTACGATAGAAGAAGATTTTATTTCCTGGATGAAACCGGGTGTTGTATTTTTCTTCGCTGGTTTAAATCTGGAGTTTGTCCGTGTAAGAGAAATGACGGTACAAGTGCGAAAGTCCAAACAGAAAAGCGGTCTCATCCCGCGCTGGATGGGCGGTCGTGTGCCTTTGTCTTCTGAGCTTTCACGATTCATAAGAGAACGGTTGAATGATGCGTTGACCAACGATTCACCAGGACCGGAAATGGAAAAGCTACAGCCCATTCTAAAGCTGCAAAGTGAACGGTCCGCTATTCCCAATGAAAATGAATTCCTGATCGAACGTTGCCATACGAAAGACGGTTTTCATTTATTCTTTTTCCCTTTTGAAGGCAGACTGGTACACGAGGGCATGGCTTCGCTGCTCGCCTACCGCATCAGTAAGATTCAACCGATTACCTTCTCCATGGCCATGAACGATTATGGTTTTGAATTATTGTCAGATACAGAGATCAACATTCAGGAGCTATTGGCAGCACATGATTTATTTTCTACCATCCACTTACTGGATGATATACAACGCAGTGTCAATTCCACAGAGATGGCCAGAAGAAAATTCCGTGAGATCTCTACCATCGCCGGTTTGCTGTTTCAAGGGTATCCCGGAAAATTCGTTAAGACCAAACATCTACAAGCCTCTTCTTCGCTCCTGTTTGATGTGATCAGTACACACGATCCTAAGAACATGCTCATCAAGCAAGCGTATCAGGAAGCCCTGGATCAGCAATTGGAAGAAACAAGATTGAGAAAAGCCTTGGAACGTATACACCGTCAGCGTATATTAATTAAACAAACACCAAGTCCCACGCCTTTTGCTTTTCCTATATTGGTGGATCGGCTAAGGGAACAATTGTCTTCGGAAAAACTGGAGGACCGTGTCAATAAAATGATCAAACAATTCGAAAAAGAAGATGCAGCTCAGGCTAAAAGATAATACGTTCACTTTATTAGAACAAAAAGCAATTTGGTGGGAAGAGGAACGCACCTTACTCATCAGTGACTTGCATATAGGAAAGATTACGCATTTCAGAAAAGCCGGTATTGCGGTACCTCAACAAGCCATAGAAGAGAATTTCGAAAAGCTTGATGCCATGATGAACAGTCACGACGTCAAATGCATCATCTTCGTAGGCGATTTGTTTCACAGCGATATCAACAGTGAATGGGATCGCTTCTGTGCCTGGAGAAATCAATACCGTGAAGTCGATATGATTTTAGTGTTGGGCAATCACGATGAATTCCCCATTGAAAAATACGAGGAAATCTGCATCGCTGTATACGATAAGGAATTGCGCGTGGGTGCTTTCACTTTTGCTCATCACCCTAAACCGATATTGGAGCAAGATGAATATGTAATATCCGGTCATGTACACCCGGTAGTGAAGCTGCAGGGACTAGCTAATCAACGGTTGAAGTTTCCTTGTTTTTATTTTGGTGAACAGCAAGCTATACTTCCCAGCTTCGGAGAATTTACAGGTGGCTACAACATAGAAGTATTGGATAACGACCAGGTGATTGCTGTGGTGGAGGATAAGTTGATTCGGATACAATAACGTGGGCAGTTGGTAAGACCCGAGCAAGATGCTATCCTCAGTTGGTAACACTAAATGCTCTATACAACAGCAAGCCTGCTCTCTCGAGCAGGCTTGCTATTTCTCTTTAGACCCTGTACATCTCAATACTTACTTTTTCTCATTCAAAAGTTCTAAGTCTCGCTGTGCGCTGACTTGAAACAGTTGAGTAGAATGCTCCGGTAAACAAAGATTTATTTCTTAATTTTTAAGTCAAATCCAGGAGAAATATAGTTTTGCCATCCGATTATTGCATTAAGAGGTTTTTTTCCAAGTTTGGTTCTCTCTGTTATACCTTTTCTAATCCACTCTCCATAAGTTTGTCCATTTTTAAGTACATAATCCAATGTTACTTGTTCACTTCTTATTATTCTTGGATAACCATAATCTCTATACAATATTTCAGCAGTCGCTCTCCGCTTATCCTTTTTTAAACTTAACCCTAAATCTAAGGTTCGATTAAATGCTTCAACTTCGTCTTGTATATCATATAAAAATGCATGTGACTGTCCATCCACACCTCTTTCCCATGCAAACGAAACTTTACCTTCTTCAAACTGGTAGGCATGTTTCAACTCATGAGAAAGCGTACTTAAATCTTCTCCTTTTCCTTCTTTAATATTGATTCTTACATTTCCTGTTTTACTTTCAAAATCTGTCCAGCCATTCCCCATATCTTCTTCCACTCCAGCGTGAGTTCTAATAAAATAAGTTTGTTCAGACACTGTTAGTCTTACCAGTTCTGCAATTACATCTGTAAAAATCACACGCTTTTTTTCAAAACTTGCTAACCTCTTATTTAAATTGTTTGTACTAAGGCCTTTTTTGGTTGCAGTCTCAATTTCACTCTTAGTTTTCATAATTAGTTTATCTACTGAAGTTATTAAGTGATCTACTTTTTCTATGTATTTATTAAAATATGCAATATCTCCTTTAATTTCACTACCATCCGGATCTGTATAAACGACAGGGTTGTTATTGAACGCATTATATGGACTAAACGACAGAAACTCCATCATTTTAGGATCCAAACTCAACCACCTCCCCAATCTCGAATCATATTGCCTGAACTCTGTTGTATAACTATTCCCAGCACCTTTTACCTCATCGTCTTTCTCCATACCATTAAAGCCATAACGATATCCAGAAGAAGTATTGAGGTTATTGGTATTTGGCACAATCATACCAAATGAATAATAATTGTTCGCCGATAAAACGATTGAATTATAGCCATTCATATTAGCTGATTTTTTATCTGAAACGGTTGCTAAAGTATTTTTAAGGTAATCGTCAAGCTCATACACCTTATGCCCCAGCAATCTTTGCTTACTCTCTTCATTAGGCAATGTAATCACAGTCGGAGCAAGCGAATTACTTTCTACAAATGTATGATTCACCGGATCAAGTGTAGCAGAAAAAGTACGATTGGAAACCGCCAGGTTTTCTAGCTTAATTCCTAAACGTGCTGTGCCATAAAGAGATCGTTCGGTTAACAAGAATTGTTCTTTAAACTGATTGCCTACCTTACTGTATTGATGTCCGTAAATCCCCATGGCATTGCCACTGTAATCAAGCACATAATGAGTGATTATCCACTGGTCTTGTCCTTTCAATTGACCCGTTGCAGCCTCTCTTGGTTTTACGATTTTAGCAACTCGCTGCCTTTGGGCGTTGTATTGAAACTCCACATCGGGTCCTGTGTTTGCTACTTCTTTTCTTTTGATGGTTTGCACTTTGCCATCCACTGTCCAGGTAATGAGTTCAATGTTTTCTTGTTCGTCTTTGGTCAACTGTCCTAGTTCATCGTAAGCATAGGCATGATCGCCTTTTTTGATGTCATTCAAATTTAAATCGTTTGAATTATCCGAGACTTTTAGTAAACGGTTGCTGTTGCGGTCGAAGCCATTGGCAATACGTTCATAAGTATAGCTCAACTGATCCATCTTCGCTCCCTGATTGGCATTGCGATTCAAAGTTTGAATATTACCATTGGCATCGTAAGACAGCGCTTCGCTGTAACTTTGATCAAGGGTTGAATTACTCCAATTGTTGCTGGCCAATGCACCGTCACCAGGATCGTTGATGTGTTGTGCATTGGTCAAGCGATGCAATTGATCGTAATTGTAGACCATGGCAAAAGGTGAATGTACAATGTTGCCATTACCATTCTCTTTCATCAAGGATGCGATGGCCGTCACTTTATTCGCAATGTTTCCATTAAATAAATCTTTACTCTTGCTTTGCAAATCTCCATCGGTTGTCGCTTCGAAATTTTCACCGGAAGCAGCGATGGATTTATAATCATTTTTATAATACCCCAAAGTATAACCCACTTCGTCCGGTGCAAACAAGGCATGAGGATTGGATGCACTGGAAAGCCCGTCTTTACCGATGTCGCGAGAGGCCTTGAGCGTATTGGAATTGACGCCTTTTAAATGACCTTCAATAGTATAAGCATAATCCATACCTTGCACCTTTACATCACCAATTTCTGTTCTGGCCATCGGTCCATGTTGATAATATTGGTAAGCACCGTCTCGTTCCCAAATGACTTCGTCGTTGCTTGTCTCTACACTCGTGATGCGGTTATCGGCATCGTAGTTGTACCTATGAAAGAATTGATCGACTTCTCCCTTTTGATAAGCTATCTGATTCACTTTGCCGCTGATCAAATCGTACTCATAGTCGATACGTTTGAATTGCTGTCCCAGTTTTTTCAATTCAGGGAAATCCTGAATCAATGTTTTCACATTGCCGTGGATATCGTAATCAAAATGCGTAGCGGATTGATAAGCGGTAGGATTGATTGCTTCATCGTACCATTCGTCGGCATGTGTAACGTAGGAGACACGGTTACGAAGCGTCAATTCATTTTGTGTAAAACCTGGTATTACAATGGGTTCTAACACATCGTAGTGAGTTTTCCCAACTTCTGTTTTTAAACCAGCCTTTAACCAAGCAGCCAATTTATCGTCATTGATCAATGGTTCTCCTGGATCATAGAGTGCAGTAGTAGAAGTGGCATTGGCAACTTCACCTGATTCTATCATGCGGTTTAATGGATCGTATACAATGTAGGAATAAGCTACCGGCGTCTTATTGAACTGCTTCGCATTCTGTGAAAGTATCAATCTTCCCAAACGATCGTAGATGAAAACGGTAGTGAAACGATCCTTACCATCGCTAACGGCTTTCACGCCGGAAGAACCGATCACCAGGCCATCGGTGCCATCGCCGAAACTCAGGTCTACCAAATCATTGCCGTTGCCAAAGCTTTCAAAATTATCCCAGGTGTCTCCGCCATTGATTGTTTTTAATACTACACCGTTTTCACCGGAGACATAGCCATTTTTTCTATCCCTGAAAAATACGGTATTCAAATCCCGCGTCGTACCTGTTTTACTTTTTACCCAATCGTTTGTGCCATCCGTTAATTTTTCCCACGTACCGGTTGCTACCTTAAATCTCAAAATAGTACCGGAAGCCCCGGCTGCAAAACCAATTGTTTCATCAGGAAAATGTACACTGTTCAATGTTCTGGTAACAGGAGAAGTCATCGAAGCCCAATTGGCCAATGAGCCGGAAGCTTTGATAATATTTCCATTGGTACCTACAGCATAGGCATTGGAAGGAGATAATACAAAAACAGCTTGCATTGTCGCACTCACATTGACAAGGGTCCAGTGTGCACCGCCATCTGTAGTATATACCAATTTATTCCCTGCAAGTG
Organism: Chitinophagaceae bacterium; assembly: GCA_028288405.1. Taxonomy (GTDB): domain Bacteria; phylum Bacteroidota; class Bacteroidia; order Cytophagales; family Cytophagaceae; genus JACMQM01. The sequence continues at coordinate 21,153 of JAQBNS010000145.1, read as the reverse complement.
CCACTCCTGTATTGACATCTGAAAAATGTACATCGGTCAAGTCATCGGTCAAAAAGGAATGCTGCACAGTCCAGCTTTTACCGCCTGTTATGGTTTTTATAATGGTTCCTTTTTTACCTACTGCGTAACCAATATCTCCATTGACCATATAGGCATCTTCGATTTCAAAAGTACTCAGCATGCTACCATAGGTCCAGGTATCAGAAGAACCAAAAGAAGTGTTGTGCCAGTTATTACCAAACACTCCAACAGACATCGCCATGCCACTGGCTGTGATGTCCAGGGCTGTAAGACTTCCCAAAATATGATTATCGTTCCAGCTCACTGTTCCTCCGGATGGTGTAGCAGATTGCAATTTTCCATCTGTAACCACTACCAGTTTATTATTCAATCCACCTATAGCTGTAACGGATACTAATGGAGTCAACGCTGTGGACATATTCCAATTGTTCGTCACACCTTGACCCGTATTTCCGCTCGCATCGGTCATGTAACCGTTGCTGTTGTTGGCGTCGATGGCTACCGCTACCCAATTTCTTTTTGCAACTACAGCAGCATCATTTTGAATACGGTTATCACGCCATATCTCATCTGCTGCCCAGCTCAATACTACTCCATCATCTCCTACCGCATACGCCGTATTACCCAAAGCCCTTACGGAACGCAAGACCGGAGTATTCAAATCATAACCTAAATTGTTCCAGGAGGAACCGGTCAACGACAGCAAGTCTTTTTCAATTGGTCCGTTTCTTCCGAATCCTTTTTCCGATGCACCATTACCGGCAAGCGCATTGACGAAACCAAACGTAGGTTGAGGCACCACAGATGACCAGGTTTGTCCGCCGTCAACTGTACGGTAAGCTTGTGTAGTTGTAAGTACTGTTCCGTGATTTAAATCTGTAAAATATAAGTCAACCAATAGACCAATGTTTTCAGGTGCTGACCAAGCAACATTTGCAACACTGATATCGGATGTCCACCATTTGTCACCGTTACTATCAACGACCAGCACTTGATTGCTTGTTCCGAAATGTGCACTTGCTACAGTCGAGGCATTTGGCCATTTGTCAGTCGTCTGTCCATTCAGGTATAAGCCTTGCTGATCGTCCCAATAAATAAAGTTCGCAGCGGTTTTAAAATCTGCACCTTGTACATGACCGGCACTTGAGGCAAACGAATTGAGTGCTCCGCCCAATGAAGTCTCTGTTCCAAAAACATATCCACTTGCCGTGATACCAAATACGTTATCGTTTGAAGGATCAGCTGTCACGCCTATTTTTGTAAAACCTGATGCAGCAAGTGTAAGTGTGCCGGAAGGATCATAGCGATAGGTAGACTGAGTACCACGAATCAATACCTGATTTCCATTCGCCACCACTTCCTGAAAATCTTCGGTGTTGCCGGTAGCGATCAATTTGAAATTTGTTCCATTGTTTTCAATGAGTAAACCGTCTTCCCCTACAGTATAAGCGTTGCCATTTGAAGCAACAGCAATGTCATTAAAGTTGCGGAAAGAAACTATCCGTTTCTTTGACCAGTTCACGCCCTGATCAGTAGTAGTATATACCGCTCCGGATCCATTGACATCAAAGACAGCATAGCCTTTATTTATGTTCACAAAAGTCACGTCTTGCAAAGTACCCGGTTTGAAAGACAAGTCAGCCGAGGAGTCCCAATGTATACCGCTATCTGAAGTACTCCATACAACACCACTCACACTGATGACATGTCCTTTTTGAAGAGATTCAAAATAGACGAAGCGTAGATTTTCTGTAGTAGGTACTTCAATAATTTCCCATGAAGAACCGCCGTTTTTGCTTGTCAACAAGGTACCCTGATCACCGGCAGCTATACTTGTTGTGTTATCCAACTGCTGCACATCGTTAAGATTGACGGTAATTCCGCTGGCCTGAGTCCAGCTGGAAGCACCGTCTTTGCCGGCATTGCTGGTATAATAAATAACACCGTCTTCTCCATTTCTTCCGAATACAATACCATGACCATTAGAAGACAAAGCCCCACCGTCCCATACCACACCCGGAGGCGAGAATACATCACTCGTTTCTACTTTTTGTAAAGCTTGCTGGTCTGGAATATTTTGCCCTATCGGATTGTTCAAACTGTTGAAGGCATAGGTTGTAGTTAATGTATGCTCAGTAAATACATTCCTATCCGGACTTCCTGAAGCTCTATCCTGTTGCACTTTTTTCACCTGATCAGGCGTCAGCAAAACTACACCTTCCGGAGGTACGGTACGCACGAGGTTCCCTGCTTTATCGTAATAATAAAGTGTATAATGGTGCGTAATATCACCGGCTGTCGTCATGGTAAAGTTTTCCGTCAGATCAGTCATAAAATGCTCCACATAGGCGCGCTGAAAATTAATTTTCTGAGATTCGACATATAAATTAAATTCCGTGACCGCATTTTGAACGGCATGATTGATCAGGTAATCGGCACAGGACTGAGGAGGCAGGTCGACAGAAATCAAGTGCGGAGGATCACAGCTTTTCTCACATCTTTCGGTTAACGTGACCTCATGTGTTTGCGCATTACAAGAAGGATAAGTAACCACAAGTTTGTAAGTACCCGGTTGATCCACTGTGATGAAGCGTTCAGTTGAAATCAATACATTATCTTTGTACCACTGATTATAAGAAGGAGAAGTCGATGTCAGAGGTACTGCAAATGTCTTAGGACAAACTTCGAAAACTGTTCCTGTTATTTTAGGATTCGTATCGGCTTGATTAACGACGATCTTGCCTTTGGTTATGCAATGCTTGTTATTGGTAAAAATATCCACCTGATAAATACCACTTGTACTCACCGATATAGAACGACTTGTCGCTCCTGTACTCCAAAGATAAGAATCGCCGGACATCGCATTTAACGTGATGTTGCCTCCCGGACAGATATAAGCTGCCGAAGATGTGATGATGGGATTGTTGTTGACCGGGTCAGGAGCAATCGTAACACTAGTTGATTGATTACAACTGGAAGAGGAATAAATCTTCAAGGTATAGGTACCGGCTGTATGGATTGTAATTTCGTGGGTACGCTCACCTGTGCTCCACAAATAGCCCAGTGCATCATCCGGATGAGCAATCAAACGTGTACCTGCTATACCACAAGTTCCTTTGACTGTTTCAATTGTCGGTTGCCCGGAATTATCGCAGCAAGAGCTGACGGCTTTGACTTCAAAAGTTTTGGTGACCTGGTTGCAATGCGTCAGTCCTTTTACAATCACGGTATAAAATCCCGGTGCCAATCCTGAAACTTCCTGAGCAGTGCTGGAAAGTGGCGCGAGCCAATTATAAGTAAAAGGTCCGCCGCCGCCGTGAACAATCACACGGATCGCTCCTCCTTTATCATTGGGACATTTAGCATCCGTCACTACCTGATCGATCGAACACTGCGTGCAGCAACCCGAGCCATCCGGTATTTCAACAGGAATAGTCACGGTGCATGTCGGATTATTGATTTCAGTAACAGTAACCGTATAGTTTCCTGCCGCTATACCTACTATGTCCTTTAAGGCAGAAATGATTGTCATACTTCCTTCTCCTCTCCATTCGTAGCGTAAGGCGCCGCTGGCATTGCTAAGCAACAAGGACACTTTCCCATCCGCACAATCCCTGCAACCGGGACGAACAATCTCATTCACGCTTACTTCCAGACGGCATGCATTGATTTGATTTCCACCGATCCAAAGCCCTGTCGAAGCACGGCATCCTTTGGCATTGCCGCTTGCCAGCTCGGTCACTTCCACTCTGTAGTAACCGGGAGCCAAATGATCTATGGTTTCATCGGATAAAGCACTTTGTTTCTCACCCGATGTTATACCCAAAGGAATATTATCCCAACGGTATAAATAATCAGCAGTACCCTGACTGACGGACACTTCAAAAGAACCGTCCTGTGCTTCCGCATTGCTTGCATCCTGTTTAGCAATAATTGCAGCGGATAAATTGGTAGGACAACAGCCTTCTGCTGTTTCTGCTTCTAAGACATAATTCGTTTCCATGCTGCAAAAAGGTGCTTGCGTTTCCGTTACTACGATACGGTAAGCTCCACTGCATAGGCCCTCTAAGGTTTCACCTTCGCCTCTTAAGATGTTGTGTGCATCAAACCATTCTACCTGAAAAGACACCGAAGTACCCGTCACTACTACTTTCGCTTTACCGTCGCATTTCTGAGGGCAGGAAGCTTTACTGATCAATTGGGGAACAACAGCGATATTACAACCACATGCCGTACCCTTGGATTGCAAATTAATATCCAACGAACCATAACATAATGTCGCATCAAACACATCCAGGTGATAATTACCGGCCGACAAGTGAGTGAGTTCCTCTTCCTCTATGCCAGGTACAACCAATCCGTTTTTTTTCCAAACATAAATCAAGTGACCGCTTGCACCTGTTACCTTCACTTTAATTTTGCCATCTGCTACCAGCCCTCCCGGTTGAGCAACACAACCTGGTGAGGTGACTTCTTCAGGCGTCACGGTAATAACAGACGTACAGCAAATACCCGTGCTTGCTTGAGCCTGAACAGTTCCTGTTGCTTTCAGTTCACAACCGTTGCCATCTTTAACGGTTACTTCATAATTACCCGCACACGCCGGATACACGTCAGGTGTGACATTGCCGGTGTTCCACCTGAAATCGTAAGCAGGAATTCCACCCTGAACTTCCGCACGAATTTCTCCGTTACATTTGCCAACGCAATCGGCATTCGCTATCGTAGTTACTGTGACTTGAAGTGCTGAAGGCTGAGTCAGCGTAACACTACCTGTCTTGGTGCAATTACTTCCGCACGTTACCGTATAGGTATAAGTGCCTGCAGCAAGTTGCGTAAGATCAGCTCCCGTCGCAGCAGCATCATGTGCCCATTTTACTGTACAATCAGTAGCACTTCCATTTTGTGTGATGGTCAGCAAGGCAGGATCACAGCTGAACTGTACACCTGTACCTACCGGTATGCCAGATGGTGCGGTAGGTACGCATACCACTAATTTCCCTTGCAAGGAAGCTCCTGAAAGGAAATTAGCAAGTTCTGTAGCCCTTACTATTCCGGGAGTTGTGCCTGTACCGGTAACCACTCCTGAAAATGTAAGCACATTGGCTTTAAGGCTGCTTCCGCTACCCATCATTATTTTTGAACCCGGTAATCCCGCTCCACCTTGCAAGGTTTCAAAATTACCGTTGACTTCAATACTACCGTTGTTGATGATGTCGTGGTATACCGCCACAGCTCCCCACATGTTCAACGTGCAGTAATTTTCAAAAGTAGCTGTCGGCTGTATCGCTAAGGTAGCATTGGATAAATTGCCGGGACTTCTTGTCGTTCCCTTATTGATGAAGGTACCGTCAACCGTAAAACTGCCTGCAATTTCCAGTTGATGGTTATTGGTTAACGAACCGGAAGCTATAATATGTACCGCACCTGCAAAAGTAAGCTGTCCGTAATTTTCTATTTTGCCATCTATACGGACACTGGTCAGTGCTAGTGTTCCGTGATTTTTAATCAATGCATTAGGAGCCATCGTTAGAGAAGGAATATTTCCTGTACCTAAAAGATGCGCTTCACTTCCAGTTTCCATGGTGAGGCTTTGCAAATTTGCAGTACCACAACTAACAAGCTTACCTCCGCTTTTGATGATTAGATTGCCCGTATACGTATCACCTGCTTTGATGCAAACGCGTTCTCCTGCATTGATCGTTGCATTGTCGTTGCCTTGCAGGTTTCTGATACAAGCGGTACAATTTTCGATACTGGTTAATGCTCCATTGAAACAAGTTCCACTTGTCGTTGCGCTGCATATGTTCAAATGAATTTCTCCATCATGGCCTCCGGCGCAAGAAACATTTTTCTTCGTAACTTTTACTTTACTGCATTCAGCCGGCGCATTGCTGACGTTAGCTGAACCTGTTGCAGCGCAAAGCTTACTGTCTTTCACGACTACAGTATACGTACCCGAACACATTCCTGTAATTGTATTCGTTACAGCAGAAGACAATTCACCGGTTCCGCTCCAGGAAAAAGTATAAGGTGCGATACCACCGCTAACTATAGCGGAAACAGTACCGTCACAAGGAGCAGTATCACTGTCACAAACACTTTTTGTACTGTTGGTACTGTTCATGGAAACAACCAATGACGCGCCATTACCGGTAAACACTTCACTGCGCGTTACCGTGCAGCCCCAGGCATCTTTCACCAATACGGTATGCGTACCAACAGAAAGTGCAGAAAACACTTTCGTTGTTTCCGTACCTGCCAAAGTAACAGGAGCCAAATTATCTAATTGCATCGTATAAGGAGCCGTACCAGTAGTGATGCTTACGGATATAGAACCTGCGCCACTGCATCCGTCTACTTTACTGCTGGTAGCAGCCAATATACAAGTCTGCGTATTCACCAGTACATTCGCAGTGGCCTTACAATTTTTAGCGTCGGTAGCTGTTACGGTATAATTTCCAGGACAAAGAGCAGTAACTGAAGCATTAGAAGATTGAAAAGAAACATCTCCTTGTTTTGTCCATTGGTAGCTGTAAGCGGAAGTTCCTCCTGATGCGACAGCATTTGCAGCGCCCGTGCAGGAAGAAATATTGCTGAGTGTACTGGTCGCTGCAACAGTCAAAGCAGAAGGAGCAGTAATGACAATGTCACCGCCTTTTGTACAGCTGCTGCCACAAGTGGCCGTCCAATGGTATGTTCCAGCTTTGAGTCCTGTTAAATCTTTGCCTTGTGCACCATTGTTCCAGGTAACATTGCAAGTCGAAGTATTAATCTGTCCTCCGGATAAAGGCAGAAAATCGCAGGTAAAACTAACCGTTGGATCTACAGGAATTCCGGACGGATTAGTAGGAACACATATTTTCAATTTACCACGTAAAGCAACGTTCCAAATAAAATTACCCACTTGTTTAGCATGAATCAATGCCGGTGAAGTTCCTGCGCCTCTCACTTCTCCCCCAAAGGTTAATACCTCTGCTTCCAACTCACTCCCACTGCCCATGGTCAGTTTGACATCAAGCATCGTTTGAAAATTACCGTTTACTGCAATGACTCCGTTGTTGGTCATGTTGGCATACACACCAACAGCGCCGGCCATTTGCAGACTGCATTCATTGTCAAATACAGCACCAGGTTGTATGGCTGTTGTAGTCACACTCGCTTGTCCGAGGTTAATGAAAGTGCCATCTACAGTAAGACTTCCCTTGATCTGAAAATTTTTATTGTTGGTCACATTTCCGGAAGCCATCACATGCAAGGCACCGTTGAAAATGAACGTTCCAAAGTTTTCTATTTTCCCGAATAAATCAGCATTGGCAATTTGCAAGGTACCATGGTTCCTGATCAAAGGAACGTTTCCGTTTAACGTTTGCGTAACCAAACTATTTAACAACGTATTGTTGCCCAGTAAATGAGCCTGACCTGTGCCGATCACAGTAAGCTTAGCATTGTTCAGGTTTCCGCATACAACCAATTTCCCCCCATTGTTAACTGTAATAGTGCCGCCATAAGTCAGACCGGCAGCCAGACAGGCTTTCTGACCGGCATTGACCACAACACTGCCTTGGTTGGTAATGTTGATGTTACAACTACCGCAGGTTTCGGAAGAAACCAGACTACCGGCAAAGCAATTGCCGACAGCAGTGCCTTGTACCGTTAGATGGATTTCTCCATCGCTTCCGCCATTACAACTCACATCCTTTTTTGTAGAAGTAACCTGCACACAATCCTGAGCAAAAGACAATACAGGCAGCAGCAAGTACATGCTGCATAGCAACACCGCACGCAGCAGTTTAACCGGAAAGGCTGTTGTATTGATCATCGGGAAAATTCTTTTAAATAATGACATATTGCAATGTTTAAAATATCTAAACGTCTCCATTAGTTTGTAGCACCTTTCACTTCAATGCGTGGTGTGCACTCCAGCATTTTAAGTGCCGCGGAAAATACTTTGATGGTTCGTATTTCAAATGTATGATCAGGTATTTCAATGCGTGCGATCAATAGCAGGTAAGATCCCGGTGTGGATCATGTTTTGTCTCTGAGTATAGCATCAAAAGATCGAATGTCTGTAAATGAATAATCTGTTTCTTCTTTTGTCAAACTGATGAGTGCATCACCACTGGCTACGACGCCGACCGAATGAATAACGATATCCAGAGTATTTTGATCTGCCGATAAAGTAGGTGTATAATCCGTCAGCACCATAGCATACAATGCATTTTTGAGTTCAGGTGTAATGAATGCACTGTAAGGTTCTGTACTAAGATCTACATGTTGAAGCAATTGATTTTGTGTTCCAAAACCAAAAGCTATACCGTTGAGCAAGTTCACAAAATGATAACCGACCTGCGTCGCGTTACACAATGGTTCAAAGACACAATTGTCAATGCGCATGCAACTTGAACGGCCTTCCCCGGATAACACTCTGCCATCATTCAATGTGGCGGTAAAACTAAATGTTTTACCCGCATCATCGGGACCTAGTACAAATAGCTGAGGAGAAGGATTAAAATGTAATTCTGAAATTTGTTTGATTTGACTGATGTCATAATTGCCTTGCGGAATACGAAACAGAAAATGACAAACATCGTCATCGATATCTGCATCGGTCAGGGCAATGTTCAAGGTAAAATTATCATTGAGCATGGAAGGATCTTTTTTCCAACTGAGTTGTCCCAAGTGATCAAAGCCCAACGCAACAAGCAATCCGTCGGTAAGCTCAGGTACATCAGAACTCGGAAAACAACCCAGCTGCTGGTCGCTGTTCAGCGGATGACGGTTGGCAAAGCCATTTAGAAATACTTCCAGGTCTTTCGCCAATGGGCATTGACCGCAGGCATTGAATGTTTTGAGGTAATATTTTTGTTGTATTTTTTCCTGAGCCTGCTCTACATTCGGAATACAATTGCTGACGTCCATCAATCCTTTCCAATCGTTATTGTAACAATAGTCTGCTTTAAACTCATCGTCTTCAGACGCACTTCCATGCAACGGAAAACGCGGAGTCTTCTTAGCGTATAAAGTATAATTAGGAGCACCTCCGACAACGTAGCTACCTTGTGAACAAGGCTGGGAACGGTTCATCCAATACCTTGAAGTAGAAAAAATAGAACCGAAGGGATCTTCGTCCATATATCCTGTAACATTGGTCGGTACATAATCCTTATTTCCAATACAGGTATTCAGATCACCAACACGTATAGAGGCCAGTTCCTGGTATTGATCTTCAAAAAATTGTCTGAAGGAAACATATACTGTTTTATAGTGTTTCCAAATGTCATCGTTATCCACCACACCACCTTTGGGACAATTAGGCACAGCCGGACATTCAATCAGGCTGGATGTTTTAGGACAGTTGACCAACATGTTGGCCGTTTCCCATAACGTTAAATCTTCTGTTGGAGATAACTTACTGAAATGGTTCATGTAAGTTATTGCCAGATCATGGTACACTTTCTTGGGGTTTGCTTTATTGTTACCAAGCAGGACATCGAAGAATCCTCTTTTTTCAAAAAAAGGATTTAGCAGTGCAAATGAAACAGAAGCATCGCCGATATTGAAGAAAGGATCTTTTTCTAAATTGGTTTTACCATCGCTGTTTATAAATCCTTTTTGCTGGGCCACTGCTACAGAGTTGGTGTTGATCAGGTCTTCCATATAAACCTGAGCGGCCTGGTGAGCAATGCAATTCTGATAAATCGGATATTCAGGATGATAATACACCAGAGACTGTGCCCACTGCGGTTTCCAGTTTTGTACAAATGCCTCCAGCGTGAGTTCTTGTGGTTTTACCAAAAATGTTTTTTCATTGGCATGAGCTTGCGCAACAGTCGCTACTATTTCCGGAAAAAAGATGGGAGTGCCAGTATCCGTTGATCCTATTTTCTGGATGTAGATCATCGCCTCTGAACCGTCAAGGTTTCTGTACGGAGCGTGATTTCCATTTAAATCAACCGGTGTCCTGAAAGAAGGATAAACAAATAAGGCTTCCAAATCTTCTTCACTTGTTTTTTTCCTGACCTTATAATGTGGAAGAAGATTATTTTCATTGTACACAGACAACGGATAAATTTCAGGTGTCAGTTTATTTGCTGAACCCAGATCAACTTGTATCGAAACACTACCATCACCGGCTACTTCCGGATTGTGTTCACGCAATAAACCATACTGTCCATGCGGACTCATATCAGCCATCATGGCTTGAAGAGCACTTGCGCATTTATTCGGTGTACCACCGCAAAATATAGTACATTCATTTTTACGCAATTGGTAATCGTCATAATGAATATCTGTAACATCCTGCGGAGGATTAGGATAATCTCGTTGCAAGGCATCCTGACAAGGCTGACAATTGTCTACGCAATTTTGAGGATCAAATTCTCTGATCGCATCCGCAATGACCTGATCCAATTTGCGAATGCAGGAAGTAGTATTCAAGTAATCTAAAGTGAGCTTATCCAGGTAAGATTTATTGATGCTCAATTTTTTACTCAAGGTATAGGTACCTGCTTTTAAATGTGTAGGCCAGTTACCATTGAAGCTCACCGCACCACCATTACCACTGATCGTCTTTCTGATGATACTCCCCTGACCGCCATCAAGTAATTGCTGATTGCCGCATTCATCTGCCAGACTAAGTTCCAGATCCAGCATGCCGTCTTTCGTAAACAAAGGTTGTTGCTGGTCTGTACAAGCATGAAATTGGAAAGGAGAAACAGTAAAAGAATACGTGTATTCGCGTTTTCCATTCACACTTAAATCTGTTCCGATTTGTTGTTGCTGTGAAAGTTCGAGGCTACCGTAATTATCTTTTATAGTCAGGGTATTATTTTGTCCCAATGGGTTTGCCGTGTTCTTCCCTAACAAATCGGATACTTCTTCACCCGTTGGTATATTAGAAGGCAAGGCCTCCAAATTCGCAGGGGAAGCACCTTTCAAAGCGGTAGCGACTACCTGGCCTTTGGCGTTGGTGTATTGCACAGACGTTTGTCCATTGGCATCTATTGTGATATCTTTTTTGTAATGTTCTGCCAGACCTGCTTCTGATCCAAATAATTTATCCAATTCTTCTTGTTCTGGTTTTGCGTATTGATAGGTATTTTCATGTCCCCCACCCAATTGATGGGCAGGTCCCACTGTGCCTTCTTTCTTGATGCGCCCCGTATTGTCGGCGGTATAAAGTATTTGAGAAAAAGGATATTTTTCAGCATCCGGCAAATAACTCTGTTGGCCTTGCGGATCATTAGCTAATGATGTACTGACAGGAGAATAATAATTGGAAGCACCGGATGATGTGCTCATAGCAGTTGCTTTAATTTCACAGGTATTTTGCGGATCAGCGATTTCAAAATGCCGGAACGCATAAGGTTTCCCATCCGTATCCGCCAGGTTAAAATGAGGATAGTAATTCAATTTGTTTTTTTGTGTAGGCACAGGAAGGGCATGAACTGAAGATCGGCCGGCATGGTCATAAAAAACTTCTCCGACAAGAACCTGATTCTCTGTATTGAGTTTCACAATCGATTGCCTGTTTCTCAATGTACCGTCGTAATAATCGACTGCCGATTTATGTTTGCCTTCTTCGGCAAAACTAATCTGGTTTCTCCAGTTCAGGTGTGTATCATGTCCCGCAAAGGTATATACATGCTGTTTTGTTGTATTGCCACTGCTGCCTTGTCTGGCGAAGGATTCCACGGTTTGCTCCTGACTATCGTCTTTTGACCAGGCGCCTGCTATCGTTTTACTTTGTGTGACATCAAATACTTTTCCTACGGCACGCAAGCGATACAATATAAACCCCGCTTCGTAAACCATTGGAATACGATACCCCTCGTTTTCTGATCCGGCTGCGACAGATACTCTGCTGCTGTTATTTTTAAAAAAACGGACAGGCAGGTCGATTTCATTCATCTTTAAAAAAGTGCCCGGTGTGTCTCCGTAATTATTAACGTAACTCCATTCCAGGTCATAAGATTCTGCACCGTATACCGGTTCCCACTGCACCAGCAATTCATTACTGGCGGCAACGTATGTATGGTTTAACTTTTCCGGTTGTACAGCATCCAGGCTCATGTTATAAATCCTGTCGACTTCAATAGCTCCCACAAGATCTACATGCGCCGGCAACTGATCACAGGGAGGACATTCCAGTGTTACGGTAAATTTATTTCCTCCTTCAAAACGGAACAAATGTATATCCTTTGCTTCTGACTGATCATTTTTAAAATTCAGAGATAAGGTTGTTCTCTTTTCTAACAATTCAAAACCCGCTTTCGGTTGCAGGTTATCGTTCCATTTCCAATAAGAAATTTTCACATTGACACTCAATACAACACCATTCTGCAATGCGGCCGGATTATTATAATTGATTCTTAAGCCTACCGTATTATATACCTTTTTCTGTATAAAAGAAGTGCTGGCCCAATCGGAATGACCGGTCATAAAAGCATATTGATTGTCTTCCACTACCAATCCCGATGAAGCTGCAGACAGTTTAACCGAAGCGCTTACCGTATCCTTCATGCACCAGGCTTGCGAGGAGATAAATAAAAAACTAAAGAACAAACCAATCATCCGCCTGTTGCATTGGCTGAACGTTCGCTGAAAGTGTGTTGAAATCAATTTACGCTTCATTCTACTGTTCCGTTTTGTTGATCGATTAATACCATGATGCACATTAATTATTTTTTATGGCCAGAACATGACCACCGTTGATCGTGTAATTTTTATAAGTATCCTTGATCACTAATTTGTCTTTCTCTTTTTTGACAAATTTATGATAGGTAAATACCTGTTCGTTGATCGTTTGATTGATTTTATAGTTTTTATAAACAACGACCATGATGGGTTTGCCTTTTACCGGAGTTCCCTTTACCACATACTCCATGGATTTTGCATAATTCAACTGCAATTCATTGATCATAAAAGTTTTGGTATCGTACACTAAACGCACGCGTTCAAAATCGTCTGAGGCTAGCTTGGGGACAAGGATATAGGCCTTGTGCGTGGCGTCTACTGTTTCTTGTTTCTCTATGCTGCAATAATCCATTATTTTGGTCACATCAACTTGTGCTGATTCTGCTTTCATGTTCAGGTAAGAAGGAGAATAATACATGTGCCGCTCCGTGTGATCTACTGTAAAGGTGTAGTTCTTATTACTTATGATTTCGATGTCGGCAATTTTCTGGTATTTATTGTCTCCCTGCTGGATCAATGAACCGTAGGTAACATCTACCGGTTTTTCAGTCAGCTTATTCAGGTAAGACCTATACTCCGTCTCATAACTGACTGCGGAAAATCCTGCATGTGTCATCTTGATCTTTTGCAGATCAGAAACAACATCCTGTGCTGACATCATGAAGGGTATTAGATTCAGCAAACACACGGTTAAAATTTTCATCAGATATTTTGATTCAGATAGCATAGTATAAAAAGAAATATTTCTCATGTTCTTATTGGCTTTTCTTGGCCATGTTGGTACGCGCCTCTTTGACTGTCATCACCCCGCGTTCTGTTTCTTTTTTGACGCGCACAAGACCACCTTCTTCATCGTACTCATAAAATGTAGCGTAATTGTTGGCATCCAATTCGGCCATCAGCCTGAAGGTATTGGGATCGTAAACAAAAGATTTCATAGAGGCATTGAAGGGATGCATGCGCACGTCATCGATGAAGACAGAGGATGAACTGGTATTGCGGATGCGTATGGCAATCTCTTCTGTTCCGGGAGGAATCGTAACTGTTTTTTCCATGCGCTGCCAACCTTCTATAATATCTCCCTGAGGAGCTATGGAATCGGAGAGCGGCGTACCTTCGCCGATGAAATCAAGAAATACTTTTACCTGTTCATAGGTCGTAGAACCACCGGCACCTTCCTTAACCCATGCGGTAAAAATATATTGACTGCCCGGTGTTGGAGAAAAAGAAGGAAGACATCCGTCGCAGGGTACACAATTATCAACGGTTACCGGCCGGCTTTCCGGAGATGTCATACAGGCATAGCGAATGGTGCTACCCGGATGATCGGGATCATTTACTCTCACATCTGCAGTCACCGTGTAACTACCTGCTTTCAGATACTGATGCGAAAGGTAAACTCCCCATACAGACGTTTGATCAGGGATCGTTGCGACAGGAGAACCGTCTCCATAATCGACCACTACAGAAAAGTGTTCAATGGCTTCTTCGAAATGAGTAAAGGTAAGTTTCAGGCTGGTAGGTTCGAAAGCGGCGCAACCTTCAGATCCATTGTCCAGAGAAATCTGGCCGCATGCAATCGACAATACATTAGAAAATTCCGAAGTGTTCAGCCAGGTCACATCAACCGGACAATGCTGTGCTTCCAGAGGACAGTCGACAGAGGCCGCCTGAGCACCACCTACGGGTAAAGACTTCACCACTACGACATCGTCATTAAACTCAGGTCCTGTTACGGTAGCAAAAATAAACTTATGTGAATCATTTACTTTAATTGTTGTTTGCCAGGTGCCGTCGGCATTTACACAAGTACAACCCAAAAATTCGAGCGCGCTGTTACCGTCTTTGTTAGTACTGAAGAGTTCAATCAGTGGATTGGTTTTATTGCCCTGAGCACTTGTAAAGTGAACGTAGTCGGGCCAGGTGCCAGATACGATGCCGGATTCCAAAGAGTACGTTAATACAACAGGCGGTTGAATATTGTCATTGCCTACTACATTGGTGCCATAATGCAAATTAATGGGTTTACCAGGTGCTGTGATTTTGTTCTGAGTGATCCTGTTGTTATCGCTCCCTTCATCGCCAGCTACAGTGATTGCATTGGTTACCGTATTTTCTGCGATGGCTATATCAAAAGAATTTTCAATCAGATCAATACCGCCTCTGTGGTCTCCTACTTTGTTTGTTCTTACGATTCCCCAATGGCAACTCGCTATGACCAAAGGGCCAAGAATGGTATTGGAAGAAAAAGGATTGGCCCCACCGATTGTAAAATCACCCTGGCAGAATTGAAGTTTTACTTCCGGTAATGTTCCACTCTCCGCGATGTTGTGTTGCACCGTGTTATTCTCTACTAACAACCAACGATTCGCAACACTCACACTTTTGATACCCGATATGAATATCCCACCCGAACGATGTCCTGAAATTATATTTCCTCCATCATTCGTCAAATGACTGCCGATCCTGTAGGACAGAGCCTGAGCTGTATTCGGAGGTGTAGCTCTTTCCGGTTGCAGTATAAGTGCTTCAAGCAATATACCGTATCCATTACTGATCACAATTTTATTACTGGCCGACACACCGATTTTATTATAACATACCTGTACCCCGTAATTGTACTTGTCCTGAATCCACACGCCGTGGCGGGTATTACCTGCAATGACATTACCCATGCTCTGTCTGCCAATACTCGTGCTGTCTACATTGCGGATGAAAACTCCATCGTTGTTCGGTACAGGAACTTCGCCTGTAATATCCATTCCTATACGATTGCCATAAACGCGGATGTCGGTCGGTAGTCCGTTCAATCCATCCAGCAATGCTACTCCATTGGTAGTATTGCCTGAAATGGTATTGCCCTGGTTCATCTCACCTCCAATCAATACGTTGCTGACAGTACTTTCAATGACCACTCCATTATTGTTCGGCAAGGCCCGGTTACCTGTTACCGCTAAACCAATGAGGTTAGAAGAAATAGTAATGTCTTTTATAGAAAAATTAGCGTTGACATTAGATGGTGAATCGTAATCGTTTCCATCTACTCTAATCCCCTCTGCTCCATTTCCTGAAATCAAATTCCCACTCCCTGATGTGCTGTTACCTATAAAAATATTCTCTGCATCACCATTGATAAAAATACCGTGACGTCCATTGCTTAAAGCAGTTTTACCTGTCACCTCTGTACCGATATAATTCCCAAGAATACTCACGTTGCTGACCACAAAAAGATCGGCTCCCCGGGCTAAAATTCCATCCTTCAAATTTCCTGATATGATATTTCTTGTACCACTTGTATTTCCGCCGATGACCACATCCGATGTACAGATAGAAAGGTATATCCCCGTTTCATTGGGAATTTTTTCTGTCCCGGAAATATCGGTACCGATGTAATTATTAAAAATATTTATTCCTCTAGTGAAAATACCTGAAATCTTGGAAGAACTTATGTTGATCCCTGTGCCTGTATTTCCTGAAATAATATTTCGGGAAGCAGCATCCAACCCTCCAATGTCAATCCCGGAAAAACCGCTGATGTAAATACCGTGTAGATTCCCCAATGCTTGTTTACCTGTGATGTCTGTACCGATGAAGTTGCCTGTAATTTTCACCCCCTGACTTCTGGATAAACAAACAGCTTGTGTACCGCTCAGAGAAATGCCTGCATATTTATTAGCCGAAATAACATTTCCCTCTATGATGAGGTTTCTATCCGCAATCGTAAATCCTTGTATACCGATTCCGGTATTGTTCGGTTGAGCTATGGTACCGGTGGCATCTGTTCCAATCTTGTTTCCTTTAATTGTTAAATTTTCACACGAAGGCGCAATCGTCATGCCTAATGACAAAGAATGGAATACGTTATCCTGAATCACTACATTGCTAGCCGGAATTTCTAACCCTACAGAAGAGCCTGTAATGCTACTGATCTCTATTCCCTTAATGACATAACTAAATCCTGGGGTGTTCCCACTGAAAGAAATCACAGAATAAAAAAAATCTTGTGCCCCGATCAAGTGAATCAAAGGTGTACCATTATAGCCAGGTACCGATGTGCCGTCAATGATGGTAGGGTGAACAAACCCATAACCGGAAGTGATATTCGAAATCGTTATCGCTTTTGAAAAAGTGATAACATGCGGTAGATTGTTGCTAGAAATCGTAGTACCGTTCAATGCATTTCGAAAAGAACCGGGTATATCATCCGGACTGTCATTGGTCACTAAGAAATTATCGGCGCGAGCCTGCTGTCCAAAGATCAGACTGATCAGCAGAGGCAGAGCAATACAAGAACATTTATATTTGTTAAACCAGTGTTTCATACCAGTATTTATTTTTAAGAGAAGAATCAATTCTATTTATGCTTCGGTGCTTATTTGACTACCGGTTCCGGAATAGGTTTCGGGGGACATAATTTCAACGGCTTCACAATTTTCAATTCCGTATTGGCAGGTATTTCCAAACTGAATTTCCCTGTGTGAGACTCCCTGCCACTGGTAGTTGTAGTGTTGCCATTGGCATCTTTTTGAAAACTGAATTTATCTTTGGCACAATCCGAAAATTCATAATCTTCAAAACTTTCAAATCCAATTTCCCGCAAGGCGGCATTGCTGGACACTGCTGTGGGCAACGTTTCTCTGAAACCATAGAGCGCGGAAGAATAACGTTGCAAGGCATCCCTATTCTCCAGCTCTTGTCCCTTGCTGCCGTAATAGGTCACTTGATTTTGCAATACCCAACGTCTGTCGATGGTATGCTGATCGATCCAACTTACACCATTATATGTCCAGAAAGGTGTATACTTCGCGAAGACACCGTCCTTACGTATGTTGGTATTGTTATTCAAGGTACTTTGCTTACGGTCTACGATGTATACATAGTTACCCGCCGGACGGAAGTTTCCTTTTTGTCCATTGACATACGGATTGACATCGGAAAAATTATTGCCCTCACAGTTACAAGAAATTTCCCATTTACTGTCAAAAACAATTGCGCTCGTATTTAGAATACTATTCACAAATTCAGAATACCCGATGCCTGCGCTGCTGGATAGAATCAGCTTATTGCCTGATCGGGGATCTACTGTACTCGTCAACGAACCCATCGAAAGAGCTTGCTGATTTCTTTTTCCTGATCGCAGCACTTTAATTTGTTTGTAGGTAGTATTTCCATCTAAAGGTGTTTTATCCAAACGCTGTACCGTAATACCGGTAGTACCTCCAGGTATATCAATTACCCAAGCCTTAAACGGCATAGCCTGCGGACCGTTGGGTGTTATAGCCAACTCATCGCCGGGTTGGAAATTGGTATTGAGAACTTCGCTCAGTTTTACATCTTTCAATACCAAATCGGTATTGTGGTAAGCCGCACCCATGCCTTTAAAGGCCCAATGTGCAGGATAAGTAAAATTATAAATCGCATCGTCAAATTCATCGGTAGTTTTTGTCAAGAGCACGTGGCCCGTATCTTCATTGTACAACAAATTATCTGTACTGACTTCCGACCCCAGATCACGCACCACCACCCGTTTTAAAATTCCCATGCGCTGAATAATCTTGGTCACAGCCACCGATTTGAAAGTGCTTTCTGAAATTTTATTCTCAGGGTATACAGCCGCCAGCATGATCGGAATAATACCTACTATAAAACTATTGACATTAATACTCGCTCCAACTGTAGTCGCTGTGGTATGACTCCTCCGGCTATCAACCACCATTTCATAATCAACACCCATTAAGGCATCTTTGATGTTACCCGCTTCATCTGCTACCTGTACCGTATTGTCGAGTTGTATCGGCTGACCGGCTTGTTGCTGTGTCTGGTAGATATAAGAAACTTCAGAGATCGGTACATCACTATCTTCCGGATATACTTTGGTAGATTTAGTTTTACCGTGCATGTCATTCAATTCTACTACATAGCCCTGACTACCGGTCATGGTGGATTTGGCAGAGATGATCAAACCGAGACTCAAACCTGAAGGAGTTTCTATACGCGGATTCAATAATGTTTTCTTAGTAAGCGTAGGGAAATCCTGTGCGGTATAAAATTGATGAACAGTTTTTCCTGTCGCTGTTTTTGTAATTTTATTTTCGAATCCTTCGGGTTTAATATTTTTTACCGTGACTTCGCTATAACCTACCTGTGGCCCGGGGAACCAGCTTTCGCCATAAGGCTGTTCCTGGTAATACTCATCTGAAGGAGCCCATGTGCGCTTCACGTCATATACATCCGGCTGGCGAAACGGATTTTCATCTCCTCCGAGTAAAGGCTCATAAGAAGCTACGCCGCTACTGATCAAAAGTCCACGTTCATCTATTTTGGAATAACTATACTCCTGGCCATATACCATATCCTCGTAATCACTTTCTTCTGTCATTTCTTTCCAATGATCAGTTGATGTAATTTTTTTCACTCTCAATCCCCCACCCATTTTTTTATAAGCAGGATGATACAAACGAACAAACGATTGGTTTTGCATAAAATGAGTTCCGAAATCTTCTCCTTTCATCCGGTCTTCAATTCCTTGAAAAGCATCTTGTATACCTTTGCCTAAGCGACTAAACATATCTCCCAATGATTGTACTGAAATTTCGTTCGGTGGATCTTCCATGTGACCACTGTTAGAATAAGCAAGACGCGGGTTATTGACGCGGGCAAATTGTATGGATGATTTGGTAACCGGAGATAAATGATTTGAAGAAGGTTTCATGCGCACATAAGCGTAGCGATGTTCTGTATCACCCGGCTGAATAGCTGCCACATCAAAACTTTCTATCTCTGAATAACCGGGCACGTAATCATTTCCTCCTGCTCCCATCTGAGCAAGAAATTTGAAATACATAAATTGAATAGGCGTTCCATCTGCCGCACTGAAGTATTCATCGGATAAGATCTTCTTAGCTGCAGCCGGATCATTTGCCGGTATCGGACGGTTCAATTCAAAAAAGAAAAAAGAATTTTCATTGATTCCATTACCAGACGTAGGGTTATCTGTCTTTGCATTTCCTGAACCTGTAATCCGGAACATTTGCATGGCTCGTTTATTCTGCACGTAGGCATAATCATCGGATTCGTACGTCACCTCTATGGTAGCTCCCGAAGGAAGATCAATGGACGTAAGACTCCACGCTGCCGCATATTGCGTGGCAAGTACGCTGTCTCTTTGTTCTACATAAGGAAATTCTGCGGTTTCATTGCAATTACCAGGTGCCTTATAATTACCCCAACGATCATGGGCCTTCAGCTCATACCCAAAATTCATTTCCTGATCACCTTTATGATCATTGTCGGCATAATGAAATACATAAGGACTCATCTTTCCTTTTTTAGAATTACCGAAGGTGAAGTACACTTGTTTCAAAGTCAACTTGCCGCTTCCCAAATCCTGGCTTTGCAATGCCAGGTTATTGGCAACTCCGGGACACAGCGAATAGTCGTATTCAAAATGCACCACCTTAATCGGAAAGGCTTTCTTGGAAGGATCATTCGGAAATTTCAATTCATTATCTCTATCGGGCTTGGTATATAAACTGATCTTACGCAACAATTTCAACGGACGATCACGGTCTATCTCATTGGACACTTGTCCACCGTTTATACTTTCCTTTGAACCGTATCCGTCTTCTCTATCTTCCAATTCCAGCACTGCTACATGTGTCCGTGTTTCAATGGATTTCAGGTACCAAATCTCTTTTGAGCCTTTAACAAAGTTCGCTTTATCGTCCAACGGATTAGACTTGAGTCCTTCGTTGTAATTGGCATCGGCAAAAGGAGTACGCCATTGAAAATCGGTATACATCCTTGTATAAAAAAATCGGGTATAAGTTCCTAAGTCATCGTCACTGGGACCGTCTCCGGTTTTGTCAACATAATCGGCAGAGACAATAGCCGTTAACAAATAAGAATGGGAATAAGCAGGAAGTTCTGTTTTCTGAAAATAATTATCCAGGCCATTGCCATTGTCTTTGCTGGCGTCCTGTTGTGTATAAGAAATCACACCGGTTTTACATACTGTATTGTAATCAGTAGGCTTATTCACCGCAAAAGTAACTTCCTGCTGTGTGTTGTTATAAGCCGGGATTCCATAATAATAACGCATCCCATCTTCTCTTAACACCGAGATCTCTGACACATGATGCCCGGGATGTTCGGAGCGATTAAAACCCTTGGCGCTCTCTGAATCCGGTTCATAAAATTTAGGGGTATTCTCTAATGCAAAAAGCTGCGCTTCATCGGTTGTCAGAAAGCGTGTGTATTGATTTCTGCGTTCTCTGTTTTTTCTTGTTGTGGATCTTTGTGTCAGGTCTATTCCTTTCGAAACGTCTTCATCCTGGTAAACCAGGTTCGGTGAAAGATCTCCGTTGCCCTGATTCAATTTTACTTCTACGGCATCAAAGTTTCCCATCGTTTTAAAAAATTCAGGATCTGACT
>JAQBNS010000133.1 GCA_028288405.1 Chitinophagaceae bacterium | reverse complement strand
TCCCGACTCAGGAACGATTGGATTGGTTGGCGGAGTATTATAAAAAAAGTCGTTAGTCGTTAGAGGTTAGTCGTTAGAAAAGATAAAAAGAGCCAGCAATATTGCTGGCTCTTTTTATTTGAAGAAGTAATAATTAATAATTCAGGCAATGCTTATGTACTGAACTAATAATAAACTTACTAATGACTAACGTCTAAGCACTAACCACTATATCGAATCATAAATCACCACTTTCTCAAACGTGTCTCTGAACTCTTCCAGAAACGCTTTATGCAGCGGATGAACCTGGTAGACATCATGACCCGCAAGATCATCAAACATCAATACGAGAGAAAATGTATAGGTTGTATCTACCACTGCGCGGCTAATAGAAGAAGGTACTCCAACATGAATGGACTTTACCGTTTCTACACCAGCTAATGTTTCCAGTGAGGCTCTAAATGCTTTTTTTTGTATAGCGGTGGTGCTGTCTTTTACCCAGAATAAAACATGATGAGATAACATAATGAATAAATTAGTGAAACGGCAAAGGTAAAAAGAAATCTGAGACCAGGGATCTGAAATTCAGATTTGATTTCATTTCGATTAAGATGTGTTTTTAAGGTTATTTAGTTTTTATCAGATTGGGTTATTTCTAAGGCAAGTATTATTTCATTTTGTCATTTTTAAGAAAAAACAGTCTGTTTTTCTACCTGAATTTTGATAATAGTCCATGTTCTAACGCATTTGTATGATTTTTTGGGACTTGATTAGGACAATACCAATTACTTTTAAAAAAATATGAGTAATAAATTGAGTATAAATACTTGATTTTATAGATTGTGCCATGAGTAAAATATTGGTCAATATTTAGGCCTGTTTTGCATAATAATTGGTTCAATTGTAATATTTGAGTTTAAAATTCAGCCTAAAACTATTAAAATAATATAAAAAGCAGTTTTAAGGCCTTTTGTGTGAGAATTCGAGGATTGTTTTTTTTAGTTATAAATACTTAAAAATTAAAATTTAAAATGAAAGCAGACAAAATCAATTTATTCAGCTTTGGAAAGCCTCCTATGAGAGCATTTCATATCACATGGATGACCTTCTTTTTATGTTTCTTCGGATGGTTCGGTATTGCACCGATGATGGGGATTATTAGAGAAGAATTGGATTTGACTAAAAGTCAAATTGGTAATATCATGATTGCTTCCGTATCCATTACCATTTTTGCACGAATTGCTATTGGATGGTTATGCGATCGTGTCGGTCCAAGAATAGCTTATGCTGCAGTATTACTGTTGGGATCATTTCCAGTCATGTGTATTGGGTTAAGTGATAGTTATGAATCCTTCCTATTGTTCAGATTAGCTATAGGTGTTATAGGTGCTTCATTTGTGATCACACAATACCACACCTCTGTTATGTTTGCTCCTAAAGTAGTAGGGACGGCCAACGCGACAGTAGCAGGTTGGGGAAACTTAGGCGGTGGTGTCACTCAAATGGTGATGCCCTTAATTTTTGCAGGTTTCGTTGGGCTGGGGTACACTTCAGCAATGGCCTGGAGATACAGTATGATCATACCGGGAGTAGCTTTGTTTGTCATGGCATTTGTTTATTATTTCTATACACAAGATACACCGGAAGGTAATGTGTTGGAGTTGAGAAAAAACAATCCTGATTTTCGTGCAAAGGCTGCGGATCCGAAAGGCAGTTTTAAGAAAGTAATTACAGACTATAGAGTTTGGATACTGGCTCTTGTATACGGTGCTTGTTTTGGAATAGAGATTACGATAGATAATATTGCTGCTTTATATTTCATCGACAATTTTCATTTGGGAATGGCGGAAGCCGGCATCATTGCCGGTTTGTTTGGTTTGATGAATCTTTTCGCGAGAGCATTGGGCGGTTAC
Organism: Chitinophagaceae bacterium; assembly: GCA_028288405.1. Taxonomy (GTDB): domain Bacteria; phylum Bacteroidota; class Bacteroidia; order Cytophagales; family Cytophagaceae; genus JACMQM01. Next base: position 26,687 of record JAQBNS010000133.1, on the reverse strand, counting down.
TTCGGAGATCAAATGGGCAATCGTTTTGGTCTTAAAGGTAGAGTTTGGATACTCAGTACTTTTTTATTGATGGAAGGATTGGGCATCATGTTGTTTTCCCAAATGTCTTTGCTTCCTATCGCTATAGCAACCATGTTGTTCTTCGCTCTTTTCGTAAAAATGTCCAACGGTGCCACGTATTCTGTAGTGCCTTTCATCAATAATAAAGCTTTGGGTACGGTAGCCGGATTAGTAGGTGCAGGTGGAAACATTGGTGCCGTGATGGCTGGGTTTCTTTTTAAATCGGAAAGCATTTCTTACCGGGAAGCATTTTTTATTCTTGGTATTGCTGTTGTCGTTGTCGCAGTAGTGTCCTCTTTCATCAAATTCAAAACGTCAAGTATAACCGAACAATCAACTGTAACTGAAATACAAACCAAAACCTATGCCTATGAATCAACAGCTGTGTAAGTAAAAAAGAACCCCTGGTAAAAGTGCGAATTTTACCAAGGGCAAACATGAATGACTAAAATATTTTTAATCACCAGAATCAAAAAACATGAAAAAAAACCAACTTTCCAAATTGTTAGCCTGTGCGTTTTTCTTATTCAGTGGTTACGCTCATGCGCAGTACACGTTCACGGGACAAATCAGAACGCGTACTGAATATAGAAATGGTGTAGGAAATCTATTGCCGTTGGGTAGTGACGCTGCTTTCTTTACGTCACAAAGAACCAATCTTAGTTTTGGGTATAAATGGGACAGGCTTATTTTTTCTACACAGATTAGAGATGTTCGTGTATGGGGACAAGACGCTTCTTCTATCAATAACAGTGATGGCAATAAATTGTTTTTACACGAAGCATGGGGTGAGTTTATTTTAGCGACTGCTTCTGATACCAATTCCAGATTGAAAGTAGATAACCTTTCTATAAAAGTAGGCCGTCAGGAATTAGTGTACGACGACTCGAGGTTATTGGGAAATCTCGATTGGTTGCAACAAGGGCGACGACATGATGCAGCGTTGATTAAGTTTGCTCACAGAGGATACCAGGTTGATTTAGGTGCGGCGTTTAATCAAAACTCTGATGCCTTTGGTAAATCAGGTATATTTTATTCTCCCAATAATAGCAATCCTTATGCAACCAGCACAACAGGATTTCTCATTCCTATTCCGGGTACTAAACCCAACTTTGTTCCTACTGCAGGTAAGGGCGGAGCACCTGTAATAGCAGGTGCAGGTCCTAGTACCAACGGCATGAATCAAATGTACAAGACGATGCAGTTTTTATATTTGAAAAAGAAGTTTGGACAAACAGCAATATCTGCTTTAGTATTCAAAGATGATTTTGCCAAATGGAGATTGGATTCCATTGGTAATGCAACAACCGGTTTTGCATACGGAAGAAATTACGATCAAATAGGAACAAACAGTAGAATCACTACCGGTCTAAATATAAATACTGTTATCGGCAACGCCAGTAGTGGAGGCAAGTGGGCCTTGCAAGGATTTGGTTATTACCAGGCCGGTAAAGATTACAATGGCGTTGATCTGAACGCTTATTACTACGGTGCAAATGCCATGTATCAAAGGGGAAAATTTGCAGTAGGACCTGGTTATGAAATGCTTTCCGGAAATGATAAAGCTTCTACTACCAATCATCGCTTTGATCCTTTGTATGGCACACCTCACAAGTTCTGGGGTTACATGGATTTCTTCTACACGGGCACAGGATCGCCGATTGCGGGATTGCAAAATGCTTTTTTGAAAACAAAATACACCGCTAAGGATTTGACGATCTCAATGGATGTGCATCAATTCTGGACGGCTTCTCAAAGTGCCAATAGAATTGATGGTGGTGATTTGAATAAAGCACTGGGTACTGAAATTGATATCGTACTCAATTACAATGTCAATAAGTTCGTGAATTTGGAAATGGGTTACTCGACCATGTTTGCTACCAGTTCTCTGGAGTACGTGAAGTCTGAACTGGCTGGTGTACCTACTCAAAATGCAACGAGACACAATGCACAATGGGCATACCTGATGTTGAATATACGTCCTGACTTTCTGTTTACAAAGCCGGTCGCGTTGACTCAACAACCTAAATAAGTACTCGTTTATTGAAATTGAACTAAAACATTGACAGATATGAAAAAGATTCTACTTATAAAAAAAATAATCAGTCCGGTTTCCAGAACAACATTTACTGTATGTAGCGTACTGGTACTTTTGATTCTTCTTACTTCAACAGTGGGTTCTGTGAAGAAAGAAAAAATAAAAATCGGATTTATTCCTCTCACAGATTGTGCGCCTATCATCATGGCAAAAGAATTAGGTCTGTTTGCAAAATATGGCGTGGAAGTAGAAGTGACCAAGGAAGCATCATGGGCCAATGTGCGAGATAAACTATTGACAGGTGAATTGGATGGTGCGCATTGTTTGTTCAGTATGCCTTTCTCTGTATACACCGGGATTGGCGGTAAGGCAGGTTCTGAAATGCAAATCGCTATGATGCTCAATAACAATGGACAGGCGATTACACTTTCTAAAGAATTTTGTGGCCAGGTAGGATTCAAAGATATAAAGAAAGTAGCGCCGGCAGTAGCTGCTATGAAAAAGAAAAAGGATGTGACTTTTGCGATGACTTTTCCCGGTGGTACACACGACATTTGGTTGCGCTATTGGTTAGCAGCAGCAGGTGTGGATCAGAGAAAAGTAGGAATCATTACCATTCCTCCTCCACAAATGGTGGCCAACATGAAAGTAGACAATATGGAAGGGTATTGTGTTGGGGAGCCATGGAATGGTATCGCCGCCAGACAGAATATTGGCTTCACTCATATCGCTACTCAGGATATTTGGAAAAACCATCCGGAAAAAGCATTTGTTGTCAATAAAAAATTCAGTGAAGAAAGAAGAGAAGAATTGAAATTGGTCATGAAGGCGATTATGGAAGCTTGCAAATGGCTGGATATACCTGCCAATCGTAAGAAAGCGGCTGTTATATTATCTAAGCCTTATTATGTGAATGCGTTAACGGATGTGATTGAAGCACGTTTAATGGGAACGAGTGATTTGGGTTGCGAATTGGGCGTACAGAAATACAAAGACGATTACATGATGTTTCACCGCAACGGTGATGTAAACTTTCCCCGCAAGGGACAAGCCATCTGGTTCATGGCGCAGTACCTGAGATTTGGTTTAGTGGATACAGCACCTAATTACAAGCAAATAGCTGATAAATTAATTCTGAGTGATCTCTACAACGAGGTTGCTAAAAGCATGGCTGTTCCGATTCCGGTAGATGACATGAAACCCTTTACGATAAAATTAGATAACGTCACGTTTGATCCGAACAAACCGGCAGAGTCTTTAAAGCTGTATAAACCGTTGTTCTAATTCTGTGTTTGTTTGAATGTAAGACCTGTTGCTGAAAGGCGACAGGTTTTATTCACCTTTAAAATACTATATATGAAAAATATAAGTTCTAATCTTTTATCCATTGTCTACTTTCTGTGTGGCATAGGAGTCTTGTTACTTTTCTGGGAAGTGAGTAGCAGACTCAGCGATGGAGAATTGCCAGGTCCAATTCCAACATGGGAAGTGTTTTATGAATTATTGAAAGATCCTTTCTATGATTTTGGACCCAACGATAAAGGCATTGGTCTTCTGCTATGGGGATCTATCGTAAGAGTAGCGTATGGTTTTCTGCTGGGCACATTGGTAGCTGTTCCTCTGGGTATACTACTAGGCGCCAGTAAAATCGCTATGAATATATTAAATCCTGTTGTACAAATTTTAAAACCGGTTTCTCCACTGGCTTGGTTCCCCATAGGTTTAGCGGTATTTCAATCTGCTCCAAGTGCAACGGTGTTTATCATTTTCATTACTTCGCTCTGGCCGACGCTGATCAACACTGCTTTCGGAGTATCAACTGTTCCTCAGGATCATAAAAATGTCGCGAAGGCTTTTGGTTTTTCTAAATTTAAATATGTGGTGAAAATTTTATTCCCTTACAGTCTTCCTCATATTTTCACCGGTCTTCGTCTGAGCATTGGTGTAGCCTGGTTGGTGATTGTTGCCGGAGAAATGTTATCGGGTGGTATGGGCATCGGTTTCTTCATCTGGGACAGTTGGAATGCGGGTAGCATGGAAAAAATCATCGGTGGTATTTTGATCATCGGTATCATCGGTTTATTGTTAGACAAAGGATTCAGTTTACTTCAAAAAAGTTTCTCTTATGAAAAATAACATCGAAGCTCCCACATTGGAAATGTACATCAAGCAAGATTTAGGTCTTACTCAGAACAGTATTGAAATCAATAATGTAACGGTTAGTTTCAAAACACCTAAGGGTAAGTTTGATGCGGTGAAAGATATTTCATTGACTATTCGTAAAGGAGAAATTGTTTCCATTATCGGACACTCCGGTTGTGGTAAATCTACCTTGATGAATACGATCAGCGGCATGGTGAAACCGAGTCAAGGTGAAGTGTTGGCCAATGGAAAGCGTGTCACCGGACCCGGACCGGATAGGGGATTGGTATTTCAAAATTATTCATTGTTGCCTTGGTTGACCGTTTATCAAAACATCTACGAAGCGGTAGATTCTGTATTGAAATATTTCAATAAATCAGAAAAGAAAACATTGGTAAAAGATACCTTGAAGATGGTCAATCTTTACGAACACAAAGACAAACTACCGGGTCAATTGTCTGGTGGCATGAAACAGCGAGTGGCTATTGCACGTGCATTCGCTATCAATCCTAGCATACTCTTATTGGATGAACCTTTCGGTGCCTTGGATGCGCTGACTAAAAGTTCCATGCACATTGAGTTGCTGAAATTATGGAACCTGGATAATAGAAATAAAACAATCGTAATGGTAACACACGATATCGAAGAAGCCATTTTCTTATCGGATCGTATCGTGGTGATGAACAATGGACCTGCAGCGACTATCAAAGCTATTGTTGATGTTCCTTTGTTAAGACCCAGACATAAAAAAGAAATTGTACATGATCCGGAGTACATGAAGATTCATGATCAGTTATTGGGTATGTTGATGGATAAATTATCCATCGCTGATATCAAGTCTTCTATTTAGATAGTTAAATGGATCGAATATTGGAAATAGGTTCATCAGTTCATGTGCTTGCATTAGGGATTGAGCCATTGTCTGAGTTCTTTTTCTTTGAGTTCTCTGATTGTAAATAGTGATGTTGCTGGATTCAAAGAAAAAAACGAGTGGCGAAAGCCCGACCCGCCTTTTCCGGCGGGGAATGCCCTAATTCTATTGAATATGATAAATTACAACGCAACATATCACACACCTATTAAAATATAAATCCAACTTTCACTAATTCTAAAAACATAGATGGAGTCATTCAAAACAACATGTTCTTATTGTGGCGTTGGTTGCGGTATAATCGTGAACAAAGACAAACACGGCAGTATCAAAGTGGAAGGTGATAAAGACCATCCGGTGAATAAAGGCATGCTCTGTTCTAAAGGAATGAATCTTCACTACACTGTCATGGACAAGTCTGACCGCTTGCTCTATCCTGAAATGCGCTACAGTCGAAATGCACCCTTACAACGGGTAACATGGGATGATGCCTTAGATAGAGCGGCTGCGGTGTTCCGATCTATCATTGCAAAGTACGGTCCTGACTCGGTAGGTTTTTATGTTTCCGGTCAATGCCTGACAGAAGAGTATTATGTCATCAACAAACTCATTAAAGGATTTATAGGATCGAATAACATCGATACCAATTCTCGTTTGTGTATGAGTTCTGCTGTAGTCGGTTATAAATTGAGTCTTGGTGAAGACTCTGTTCCTATTAGTTATGAAGACATAGAATTATCGGATTGCATTTTTATTTCAGGAGCTAATCCGGCCTGGTGTCATCCTATTCTATGGAGAAGGATTGAAGCACACAAAGCAGCCAATCCTGATGTGAAAATTATCGTGGCAGATCCACGCAAAACACAAACCTGTTCATTGGCTGATATCCATTTACAAATCAATCCGGGTACCGATGTAGTGCTTTGTAATGCCATTGGCAGAGTGTTGATCCAGCGGGAGATGGTGGATGCTGAATTTATCGAAAGATATACGGACGGTTTTGAAACATACAAAGAACTTGTTTTTCAAAGAACACTAGCGGAATCCGCCAGAATCTGTGGTGTAAGAGCCGACGACATCCGCTGGGCGGCGGAGTATATCGGTCGTTCCAAAGGATTCATTACCATGTGGGCGATGGGTTTGAATCAAAGTGTGATTGGTGTCAACAAAAATTTAAGTTTAATAGATCTCAATTTGATCACAGGGAAAATTGGTAAACCTGGTTCAGGGCCTTTCTCACTTACCGGTCAACCTAATGCAATGGGGGGAAGAGAAGTAGGGGGATTGGCCAATTTATTACCTGCTCATAGAAACCTCAATGATCCTGCGCATCGCGCTGAAGTGGCCACCTACTGGGGTGTACCGGACATTTCTGCAAAGCCTGGCTTTACCGCTACTGAAATGTTTGAAGCCCTGGAAGATGGTCGCATGAAAGCGATTTGGGTGGTGTGCACCAATCCCCTGGTGAGCATGCCCGATGCCAGGAAAGTAGAGGCTGCATTGAGCAAAGCAAAATTTGTGGTGGTGCAGGAAATGTCTGATCGTGCAGATACATTAAAGTATGCGGATTTGATTTTACCGGCTGCCAGCTGGGCGGAGAAAGAAGGCACGATGACTAATTCGGAACGAAGAATCAGTTACCTGAATAAAGTTGTGGACGCTCCGGGAGAAGCTTTACCTGACACAGAGATCATTTGTCGTTTCGCCCGCAAGATGGGTTTCCCAGGATTTGATTTTAACAATTGTGCGGAAGTATATGCTGAACATGCACAATTGACAAAAGGTACCAACATCGATGTGTCCGGACTTACCTATGATATTCTGCAAAACAGAGGTACCGTGCAATGGCCTTATCCGGTGGGAGAAATCAATGGTGGTACCAAACGATTGTTTACCGATTTTAAATTTCATACACCGAATCAACGGGCGCAGATTCATGCCTGTCCGGATATGAATGAATCGGAAAAAACATCAGAAGATTTTCCTTTGGTATTGACAACCGGTCGCATAAGAGATCAGTGGCATACGATGACTAAAACAGGAAAGGTCAATAAATTGAAACAACACATTCCGGAATCGTTTTTAGAAATCAATCCCAAAGATGCCAAAGACAGAAACATTCAGGAAGGAGACTTGGTGGAGATTATAAATGGCAGAGGTAATGTAAGAGTAAAAGCGAAAGTGACCACGGATATTAAACGGGGTGTGGTCTTTCTTCCCATGCATTGGGGTAAGTTGTTGAAGAATGATTTGGCACGTGCAAATAACGTTACGAATAGCCTGGTAGATTCTCGTTCGAAAGAACCGGATTTTAAATTTTCTGCTGTGCAAGTAGAGAAGTATAAAAAGCCTGTGCAAAAGATTATTGTCATAGGCGCAGGTGCCGGTGCTTTTGGTTTTGTGAAAAGTTACAGGGAATTAAACACAGAAGGAGAGATCATCATCTTCAGTAAAGAGATTTATCCCTTCTACAACCGAGTAATGTTGCCCGACTATGTAAGTGGAGAACAAGAATGGGAACAATTAATTAAAATGAAAGAGGAAGAGGAATCTTCTTATGGCATACAAATGCATAAAGGCGTGTCTATTGAAAAAATAGATAGGGCTGCCAAAACAGTCACAGACTCCAATGGAAAAGTACACAGCTATGATTACCTGTTGATGGGAACAGGAAGTCGCGCCAATATGCCAAAGGATGTACCCAAGCTGGAAGGTATATTTTCTATGCGCACACGTTACGATGCCGATCGATTGAAAGCACACGTACCGGCAAAAGGTAAAGTAATCATTGTAGGTGGAGGTTTATTGGGTATTGAATTGGCCGCTTCTCTTCGGGAAATAGACATCGAAGTATGCATCATACAACGCATCTCCAGGCTTATGGACCGGCAATTGGATTTGTTAGGGAGTCAATTGTTGCATGAGGAACTCGTTGACAAAGGAATAGAGATATTCTATAACGATGAACTGCAAACATTTTTAGGTAAGGAAAAAGTTTCAGGTATAAAATTAAAAAGTGGCAGAACGATTGATTGTGATGCGATCGTTTTTGCGGTAGGTACTATTCCCAATATAGAATTGGCAAAGGATGCGGGATTGGAATATAAACGAGGTGTACTGATCAATGACTATTTGCAAACATCAGACCCCAACATCTATGCAGTAGGAGAGATTGCAGAACACAATCAATTCTTGTATGGTTTTACAGCAGCAGCAGAGCAACAGGCAGAAATATTGGCTCGTCATCTGAATGGAGATCCCTTCGCTTTGTACCATGGTACGTTGTTGATGAACATCTTAAAAATACAAGGTGTAAATTTGTGTACACTGGGTATGGCCGAAACACCTGATCATCCTGAGTACGAAGAAGTTGTTTTCATTGATAAAGCGAAACGTTATTATAAAAAATGTATCATTCACAAAGATAAACTGGTAGGTGCTATTTTGATCGGCGATAAGTCCGAGTTTAAGGAGTTCAAAGACATGATGCAAAACGACCTGGAGCTTTCTGACAAACGTATCGCTCTTCTTCGTTCTGGTTCATCAGCAGAAGCAGTGGAAGGAAAGTTAGTGTGCTCCTGCAATAATGTTGGCGCTGGAAATATCATCAATAAGATCAAAAGCGGCTGCGAAGACTTTAAAGAACTGTGTCAATTGACAGGTGCAGGGATGGGATGTGGTAGTTGCAGACCGGAAGTAAAAGCAATTCTTGAAAAAACATTGGTTAGCGTTTAAATTGAGAAACCATGCAAAAGAATCAAGTCAAGATCAATCTCAAAGGAGGCATATTATCGACCGGTGTATTGAGTAATATACTGAATGCCGCTCGTCACTGTGGTGCTGAGAATATACATTTTGGAGAACGTCAAAATGCTTTTTTCTTTACAACAGAAGATCGTGACGAAGTACTGGAGAAGTATTTTGGTATGAAGAGTATGGAAGTGGAGATTAATGACAATCAATACCCCAACATCACCAGCTCTTACATCGCGGAAGATATTTTCACTACACATCCCTGGGTGAGTGAAGGCATGTACCAGGATATTCTGCATTCCATTGATTATAAAAGCAAATTCAAAATAAACATTGTCGATCCCACTCAGGGTTTGGTTCCTCTGTTTACAGGAAACCTGAATTTCATTTGTTCGTCGCATATGAATTTTTGGTATTTGTTTGTGAAGCACCATTCCATCGATGGTATGATGTGTTATCCGACCTTGATTTATACCAATGAAATTGGCGCCTTGTCTCAGGCACTGGAGAAGGAGCTTACCGGTAAGAAAAATGTAAACCTGCTTTCTTTAGCGAAGCAACTCAATGAACAGCATAAGTTTATTGTAACAGACATCGAACAGGAGTTGGCCTTGCAACGTGTACGTTTTCCTGATTATGAAGGAATGAATCGTTTGGGCGATAAATTTCTATTGGGAATTTACCGCAGGAACAATGACTTTTCAGTGGAGTTTTTAGAAGAAGTTACGGTATTATGCAATCAAACACGTATCGGACAAATTTGTGTGACGCCATGGCAGTCCTTACTCATAAAGGGAATTGTAGAGAAGGATCGTATCCAATGGGAAAAGCTATTGGGTAAATATGGAATCAATATCAGACACTCTGCTTTAGAGTTGAATTGGCAATTGCCTGACCTGGACGAAGCGGCTATGTCTCTTAAGAAATTTCTGGTACGAGAATTTGATGAAAGAGACATCCGTACGTATGGCTTGAGTTTCGCTATCAAGACCAATGCCATGGATGTTGCTTCTTCTGTGGTAATAGAAGAAAGGATCATACGAAACAGTGGGGCAGAAAATTTCAATATTCAGTATTCTGTTTTATACGCAGAAGACTTTAACCCCAACAAACAGATTTATACCGTCTATTCTGAAAATATTGAGCGAGAAGCGTTGCCGGATGTATTGGAGAGGCTTAGTCGTAAATATTATGAACAGCTCAATAACAGCAATGAAGTCTTAAACATTGACAATAAAGAAGAGAAGCAATCGCTCAGGAACAAAGTGATTCATCAGTGCAAACATTGTTTTACTTTATACGATTCTGAATATGGAGATTCTATGAATGGCATAGCCTCCGGCGTACTATTTGATGACCTGCCGGCTACTTACGTTTGTCCTGTTTGTGACGGACCGAAGATAGATTTTGTCATAAAAGAGTTATCTTTATCTGGACAATCTTAGTGATTATGCTTTTACTTCTTGTTGCCGGACGCCAATAAGTACCGCGCTGGTGCAAGCGTCGACGCTTGTAGCTAAAACGCTATAGAGCGTCTCGCTCAGGGTGGAGGTGAAAAGCTAACTTATTTAAAAACGGCGCCAAGAAAAATGACAGAAATATTCAATTCTCCTCTCTTACTTATTCTTTTTCTCTCACTACTGTTTATCTTGGCCTTTCTGTATTCTTCTGTGGGACATGGAGGGGCGAGTGGTTATCTGGCCGTACTCGTATTGTTCAATGCCGCTCCGGAAACCATGAAAACATCGGCACTCATGCTGAATGTTTTTGTTTCTCTCATTTCTTTTACGATGTATGCACGCAGCGGTTATTTTCATTGGAAATTATTCCTGCCTTTTGCTATTGCTTCTATTCCTGCCGCATTCATTGGTGCCACGGTTCAATTGGATGAATCCATCTATAAGAAAATACTGGGTATCTGCTTATTGTTTCCCATTCTCCGCTTATCAGGTTTTATTGGAACAGAGCCTGACGAACTGAAACCTTTTAAATGGGGCTATGGTTTATTGATCGGAGCGATCATTGGTTTGTTGTCCGGTATGATTGGAATAGGAGGGGGAATTATATTAAGTCCTGTTATCTTATTATTGCACTGGGCCAAGATGAAAGAAACCGCAGCGGTATCTGCTTTATTTATCTTTGTGAATTCTATCGCAGGTCTTGCAGGACATTTCTCTAAAGGTCTGTCTTTTGAACCTCATATTTTAGTTTTATTGATGGTGGCTATCGTTGGAGGATTAGCAGGTTCTTACCTGGGAGCAAGGATGTTTCAGAATAAATTGTTATCTTATATACTCGCCTTTGTATTACTGATTGCAAGCATTAAATTGATGATTACTTAATCATGTATCCAATAGAAGATCAATACGGACGTACATTCAAAACATTGCGCATCAGTTTGACGAATACCTGTAATTTAGGTTGCGTCTATTGTGTGCAAGGAGATGGAGTGCGTCAGGATATACCTGTGAGTAAAGCTTCGCTATCGCTTGATCAGTTGATTCAAGTTGTTGCAAAATTGAAAGCAATATTGCCTTTGGATACTGTTCGCCTGACAGGTGGCGAGCCGACCTTGTTTAAAGAACTGGTTCCTTTGATCAACGCATTAAGTGATCTTGGAATTTCAAACATTAAGATGACGTCCAACGGTTATTTATTAGCTGATATGGCGACTAAGTTAGCGGCTGCCGGATTGAAAGAAGTGAATATTTCTTTGGATGCGGTAGATGCCGATGTCTTTTATAAGGTTTCGCGAAGAAGAGATTTGCACAGGGTGTTGAATGCGATAGAACGTTGTATCCATGCTGGAATAAAGGTCAAGCTAAATGCTGTGATCATGAGAGGAATGAATGATTCACAAATTCTTCCTTTGTTGTATTATGCCGCAGAACAAAACATTACCGTAAGATTTTTAGAACTCATGAAAATGGGTTACTACTTCAGTAATGAATTTGAACGGTATTTTTATTCTGAAGCAGATATATTGAATACAATTGCCACTGAGTTTACCTATAAGAGAGAGCTACGTATAGAAGGTGCCACAGCAAACTATTGGGAGACGGAAGAAGGAATTAGGTTTGGAATCATTGCGAATGAATCCAGTCCTTTTTGTGGAGATTGTAATCGCTTAAGATTGGATAGTTATGGAAATATATTTGGTTGCCTGAGTGAAAATAGCGCGGTGTCTGTATTCGATGTATTAGACGATGAAGATAAACTTGTTGAACGTTTGAGAATGGCGCTGAGTCACAAGCAGTCCGTACAGTTCAAAGGAAGTGCATTACAAATGATGGCGATAGGAGGTTGATATGAAAGTGCAGGTATATGCTATGCTAAAAGATTATTTTAACGAGGAGATGACGATGGATACAACCGGTATTCAAAATGCATCCGATCTGATCGTCAAATTATCAGAGCTCAATCCTAAGGCGGAAGCCGTATTGAAAAGATGCCGCATCGCAGTAGACATGAAATTTGTTTCAGGAGATTATAAATTAAATACGCATGACACCATCAGCATCATTCCCCCTTCCAGTGGCGGTTGATTTTAAATTGATTGTTACAGAACCGATCGATGTGTGTGGCCTGTTACAATGGGCGCATCATCCCAAAGCGGGCGGTATTGTACTCTTCAGTGGAGAGGTGCGAAACCATCATGCACAAAAGAAAGTCACACATTTAGAATACGAAGCATTTGTACCCATGGCGGAACAAATGATTCGTGAAATCACACAAGCCGCTATAGAAAAATGGAATCTGCACAGCGCCATTTGTGTGCACCGCATCGGTAAACTGGATATCTGTGAAAGTGCAGTTGTGGTAGTCACGGCTCATTCACACCGCAAAGAATCATACGAAGCCAATCAATACATCATTGATCGGGTGAAACACGAAGCTCCTATTTGGAAGAGAGAGTTCTACGAAGACGGAACGTCTTTCTGGGGTGGAGATTGTCATTGTGGTTAGAATAAAAGAGACGCTGGTGCAAGCGTCTACGCTTGTACCTATGATCATTTAGAGCGTCTCGCTCGAGCTTCGTTAATTCTACAGTCGTTTCGGCCTATCGGGGGACAGGCCGAGGAAAAGTAGTATTGATTTGTATATCTTCATCGTAGTAGTTTAATGAGACAGTCCTTTAAAAAAGCTTTTCTAATTTTCAAATACCTGGCTTTGGCCTTTACGATAGGATATTGGATCTATGTTGTAATAGATGATTACAATTTTATTAGGCAGTACTGGACTGATAATTGGTTGGATTACTTAACAATATGGGCTATGTATTTCTTAAGCTATTTTTTAACATTCTCAGTTTACTATTGGGTTATTTCTATAGTTGTCATTCTTGTTTACCATAAGTTAATGAAAAGAACTGTTGTTTAGATTTGTAAAATTGTATCATGAGTTGTAATCCTATAGCAAACGACGAAGAGAACAGATTACTCGGTGTGGTCATGTGTGGCGGTCAAAGTTCACGCATGGGAACAGATAAAGGGCTTATCCGTTCAGGTGATTCCACATGGGTAAAGCATGCCGTTGATCAATTGGAACAGCAGGGTATACCTGTTGTGGTTTCCATTAATCAAACGCAAGAAATAGCATATGGGAATCTATTGGAACAAGAATTTTTGGTCATAGATACAATAGATGTTCATGGACCGCTCCGTGGATTGTTGAGTGTTCACAGTAAATACCCTTCACACGATTTAATGGTGATGGCTTGTGACTTGCCTGATGTGACAAAGGATACATTAACTTCTTTGAAAAGTATCTATGAAGATAAATCAGGTGAACATGATTTTATAGTGTTTTCTAATAGAGGAGAATTAGAACCGCTCGTAGGAGTTTATACCTCAGAAGGATTATCCAAAGTATTCAAACTTTTTGTGGCCGGTGCATTGGAAAAACACAGCATGAAATACGTGTTGGAAAATGGCAATACATTTGCGACGGAATTAAATCCCGAACAAATAAAAGAGTTTAGAAATTATAACTACAAAGAAGACCTGAGTAGTTAATTACCAAAAAATAAAGTCAACGGTATCGCCTTTGACAAGATCATCCACCTCCAGTGGATGTACCGCCAGTCCATGAGAATGTAGGGTAGACGTAATATCTCCGGAACCATTGATGACTACTGGTTTAATTCCACCTCCTTCCAGCACACAAGGAAAGTACTGATCCAGTTTTACATTTTTCTTTTTGTTGACTACTAAAGGCAATTGTAACGTCAACGCTTTACCCAATCCCAAACATTGTCTAAGAAAAGGTTCAATGAAAATTTTATAACACACCTGACAGGACATCGGATTTCCGGGTAGACCGAATACCACACCACCTGAAGGCAGTTTGCCGAACCATAATGGTTTGCCGGGTTTTAATTTGACTTTGTGAAATAAATTCTGAACACCACAGTCTACCAGGATTCCGGGCACAAAGTCTGCTTCGCCCATGGATACACCGCCTGAAAAAATAACAATATCATATTCCAATACGTCTTGAACGGCTTTTGATAACAAGTCTTTGTTGTCCGGTACCAACGTTCTGTAAGTAATAGAAAGTCCATAGTTATGAAGAAAAGATGCCAGTGCATAAGAATTGGAATCTCTTATTTGATGAGGCTTCACTTCTTTCCCGACAGAAATAACTTCATCTCCTGTAGAGATTACCGCTACTTTCGGCTGTTGATGTACCAGGACTGTCGCTCTTCCTGTCACTGCTAAAGCCGCTACTTCTGGTGCAAAGAGACGCGTATCTTTAGCCATGATCAATTCACCGGCTTTTGCATCTTCGCCTTGTCTGGCAATATTTTGTCCTTTTTTTAAAGTGTCTATATGGAAAGTAACCTGAGTACCATTGACCGTACAATCCTCGATGCGAATGATGGCATCATACTCAATCGGTGTCGCAGAACCGGTCATGATGCGTAAGCTTTGACCTTCATGAGGTTTTAATGTTGATGTACCTCCTGCAAATAATTCCTCAATGATTTCATAAGTGCGAATTCCTTTTTCTAAAAAATCTATACTCCTCAAAGCAAAACCATCCATTGCCGCGCGGTGAAAAGGCGGATAGTTGCGGTCCGCATGAATGTCTTCCGCTAATACTCTTCCTGTAGCCTCATTGATGCTTACGGTTGTTGTGCCAAAGCTTCGGCTTTGGTCGAGTATGATGGATAGGGCTTCTTGAACGGAGATCATTTTATAGTGGTAAGTGGTAAGTGATAAGTTGTAAGTGAATTTACTTATCACTTACCACTTATTACTAAAATTTAGTGTCCTCCACCTTTCAGCATCTTCCTCGCATGAAACAAGGCCGGAAGAATAGCTTCCAGTCCCTCGCGTGCACCGTTGCTGCTTCCTGGTAAGGTAACGATTGTGCTGTAAGCGATAGATCCTGCAACAGCTCTTGACATCATGGCAAGAGGCGTTCGCATTTGTCCGTAGACTCGCATGGCCTCTGTAATGCCGTCGGCATCTCTTTCCAAAATTTCTTTCACGGCTTCAACGGTATTGTCCCTCGGACCTAAACCTGTACCGCCTGTGGTAAAAATAAAATGAATGTCCTGACTGACCCAATCTTTGATGGTAGATTGTATGACGGCCTTTTCATCCGGCACAATCTTATAATCGGGTTGATGAATACCAAAATATTCTAGCATGCTTTTGATCAATAGACCAGATGCGTCTTCTCGTTTTCCTTCTGCTGTGGAATCAGAACAAACTAATATGGCGCAAGTAGGAGGGGTATTGAAGAATTTTTTGCGATCGCTTTTTCCTCCTGTTTTTTCTAATAATTTAATGCCTGATATTTCCAATTGTTTATCTACTGGCTTCAACATATCATAGATGGTGAGCGCAGCAACAGATACACCGGTCAGCACTTCCATTTCTATACCTGTTCTACCGATTGATTTCGCTTCTGCCTGAATATGGATGCGGTCTTCCAATATATCAAACGTCATGCTCATCCCATCGATGGCAACGGGATGACAATGGGGGAGTAACTGGTCTGTTTTTTTAGCAGCAAAAAATCCTGCTGCTCTGGCAAATTCTATGATGTCTCCTTTGGGAATTTGTTTCGCCCGGATCAATGCAATGGTTGCTGTAGTGCATTGAACAAAGCCTTCAGCGAATGCTGTTCTTAATGTAATTTGTTTGGAAGTAATGTCATTCATTAAGATCTGTTCTAGACGTAAATTAAGTAAGCTTCAACTCAATGGCTAGTCTAACCAACTCTGCCGCATTTCTTACATTCATTTTTTTCATCATATTGGCACGATGGTTATCCACTGTGCGTCCGCTTAAATCTAATTTTTCAGCAATTTCACGACTACTTAAACCTTCTACAATAAATTGTAAAATAGCTTTCTCCTTGCGGGAGAGTTTAGCCTTATCTGATTTATCGTCTGATTCTTTAGTGCCGACTTTATTAAGGTATCCATTAACAATAGTATTGGATACATTGCCTGCAAAATATTTTTCACCAGAAGCCACAGCCCGCAAGGCTTTTAGCATTTCTTCTTTGCTTGTATCTTTTAATAGGTAACCGTGTGCACCACACTCTACAGATTTGAGAATGTAATCGTCATTGTTGTGCATAGAAAGAATCAGTGCTTTCGTATGTTTGAATTGCTTATTAATGATTTCCGCCGCTTCTATGCCTGACATTTTGGGCATTGAAATATCAACCATTAAAACATCAGGAGAGAGCTCACGTACTTTTTGAATGGCTTCCTCACCGTTGCTGGCTTCACCAATGATTTCGATGTCTGCTTCGTTTTCCAATAATGATTTGACACCATTTCTAAAAATGGAATGATCATCTGCCAGTACAACTTTGATTTTACTCATGTTTCGGATGTTTTAATGGGATCTTAGCATATACTTTGGTTCCCCGTCCTTTATTGGTTACAATTTTAACAAAACCACCAATCATTTCTGCTCGTTCTTGCATATTGGATATGCCATTGCGCTGTTTATCCAATAAAATATTTTCTTCCGTCGCATGTTGTTGAAATCCTTTTCCTTTATCGATGACAGAGAGTTCAATGGTTTCGTTTTTAATTCCCAGTTCAATATTTATTTCATCGACTTCCGAGTATTTAATGGCATTGTTCAATGCCTCTTGTGCAATTCTGTATAAACCGATTTCCACATTTCTGTCCAATCTTTGGGAAACCCAGTTTGCATCTTCAAATATAATAGTTTTAGATGTATTCCTTGCAGTCTGAATGCAAAGCAATTTCAACGCAGAAGCCACGCCAAAGTCACTTAATACAGAGGGCATAAGGTTAAAAGAGATGTTTCTGACTTCGTCTATCGTTTCTTGAATTAAGTCTTTGCCTTCCCGAAAGGCTTTTTTCTCTTTTTCGGAGGAAAAAGATTGGGAGTTTACGTTTTCAAAAGTTAGTTTTAAAGTAGTCAATAATTGGCCGAGTCCATCGTGTAATTCTTTTGAGATCCGATTTCTTTCCTCTTCCTCCCCTTGAATTACAGAAGCCGAACGCAAACGTTGTTCATTGACTTGTTGCAGGTATTTTTCTTTCTCTGCCTTGATCAAATTCATTTCCGCTTTCTTAAGGGAGGCATTGACTTGATTGAGTTCTTCATTGACTTGCTTGGTTTTGGTTTCCTCCAATACCAACATGTCGATGGTTTTCCGGATGTGTCTTACGGCAGGTCGGAAAATAAAAAATCCTTCCAGTGCTAAAACGATGATGGTAAAAGCCAATAAAGAAAACTCCATGTTTTTGAGCTTTTCTACTCTGGCTTTTGCTTCCGTATCGTATTGTCGTACAATGGCATCTTGCTTGATGATGAACACTCTTTCGTTGTCTAATATAACTTGCAGCGCAGTACGTATGGAATCGTTTACGGTATAATTAGTACGTCTTAGAATATTTTTTATTAAAAAGGCATTATCATAGATGTGATAGAAAATGGGATCAATGTTACTTAACATGGAGTCCAATTCTGTACTGTTTTTCGCTACTATTTTATTTCCTCCTATTACCACTACACCGCTTTTCAAACCCAGGTGACAGGTTTCCCAGAGGGGTAATATTTCTTCCAGGTCTTTTAGATAGATTTTTTTATCGATTTGGTGGTTATCATCCGTCAACAAAAGAATATCCTTACAAACCCTCTGACTGAGCATACGCTGCCTGCCTGCAATATTGACAATTCCGGAAGCGCTGATTTGGTTGGTAAACGAAAATTGTACCGCAGATTGTCCAAACACAGCAAAAATGGCGACTGCGGTCAGCGCTGAGATGTACAAATGGGTTAGCCTTTCAGAAATATCTCGTTCCAAAATCGATTCTGATTTAATGTATGGGTGATCTAAGTTAAACATTATTCAGGAATCTATAACGAGTTTCTACTATTCTGGTATACCAATAAAAACTTACTCTTTTATTGGTGTCAGGCCTTCAGACCTGACACCAATAATTAACAACTAAACAGTCATTCCAATAAAGACTTCATTTTTCTCAACCTTTACCGGATACGTTTGTATGCTGTATTCTTCGCCACTCAAACATTCACCGGTATGAAGAGAGAATGTTTTTTTATGGTAAGGACAGGCTACTTTAGGTTCTCCGGCCTGATCACCGAGCATTCCACGTGACAAGATCATTTGCATTTTATGCGGACATTGATTGTCTGTTGCAAACCATTCACCTGTTTTGGTAAAGTTGAAGATAGCAATCTGTTTATCTTTTATCTTGACACAACCACCTTCATTTTCCGGAATGCTGTCGGTAGTACAAACCTTGATCCAGGATATTTTTTGTAATTGTCCTATTTCGTCTGTCAGTTTTTTCTCTTCCATGGTATATTTTTTATAATAGATAAAATCTTTGAAGGAGTATTATTTCCAATCCACCGGAAATTTTTGTTCACGTTCGGTTTTGAATGCTACCGTAGGATCTGCTTCATCACTATTGATAAAGTGTTTGAAGCGTTTACGAAGTTCAGGATTTCTAACTACTTCCGCCCATTCACAGGCGTAGGTATCGACCATGAATTGCATTTCTTTTTCCAATTGATCACAGATTCCTAAACTGTCTTGAATGATGACTTCCTTCAAATAATTGATTCCACCTTCCATTTTATTTAGCCAGGTCGCTGTACGGGATAGGGGTTCCGCTGTTTTCATATAGAACATGAGAAAACGATCGATGTATTGGATGCATGTTTTTTCATCGATATCAGAAGCAAACAACAAGGCGTGTTGTGGTTTGGAACCACCGTTGCCACACACGAATAGGTTCCATCCTTTTTCTGTAGCGATGATGCCAAAATCTTTTGATTGTGCTTCTGCGCATTCACGCACACAACCGGATACCGCAGATTTTAATTTATGAGGAGCTCTCAATCCTCTGTAACGTTCTTCGATGCGGATGGCGAATCCAACAGAATCATGTAAGCCGAACCGGCACCACGTAGAACCCACGCAACTTTTCACCGTACGTAAAGCTTTTCCATAAGCATGTCCACTTTCAAAACCTGCATCAATCAGTTCTTCCCAGATGTCAGGCAATTCATGCACATGAGCACCAAACATATCGATACGCTGACCGCCGGTGATCTTGGTATAGAGATTATATTTCTTGGCCACAGAACCGATGACAATTAATTTGTCGGGCGTGATTTCTCCGCCTGGTATTCGAGGTACGACGGAGTAGGTACCTCCCTTTTGAATATTGGCTAAAAACTTGTCGTTGGTATCTTGAAGAGGAGCGTGCTTTAAAATCATTTCATTCCAGGTACTTGCCAGGATAGAAGCGATGGCCGGTTTGCAGACTTCACATCCACAGCCCTTACCCAATTGATCCAGGGCCTGATCAAATGTTTTGATTTCCTGTATCCTTACTAAATCGTATAGCTCCTGACGGGAATAAGAGAAGTGTTCACACAACACCGTCTTGATGACTTTCCCCATGGATTTCATAGTATCATTGATCAGGTCTTTTACCATCGGCACGCATCCGCCACAACCTGTTCCCGCTTTATTACAAGCTTTCATGCCGGCAAGATCATTGATGTCTTTATCACGCACCGCACCACAGATGTCACCTTTGGATACTCCTTCGCAAGAACAGATCAAGGCATCATCGGGTAACATCGATAAGCCATGTCCGCTACTTTCTGAACCTCCTCTGGAGCCTAGCATCAGGTCTTCCGGGTTAGGTGGAAGAACAATACCATTCTTAAAGGTTTGCAGTAACATGTTATAGTTTTCTGCTTCACCTACTAGTATCCCTCCGTATAGAGTCTTTCCGTCTTCGGAAATATTCATTCGCTTGTAAATACCTTTGACTTTGTCTTCGAAGACAATTGTTTTGCTTTGCGGTGTGGTTCCGTAACAGTCACCATAACTAGCTACATCAACGCCCAATAATTTCAACTTGGTAGACATGTCGTAAGGAGCGAAAATGCGCTCTGTACCTACGATATGAGCTACGGCTACTTCCGCCATTTCATAACCGGGAGCGACTAATCCGTAAATCATTTCTTTATACAACGCACATTCACCGATAGCATAAATATCAGGATGGGAAGTCTGCATGTAATCGTTCACCACGATACCGCCTCGTTTCCCAACCTCCAAGCCGGCTTTTACCGCGACTTCGTCTCTTGGTTTAATGCCAGCAGAGATCACCAGCATGTCAATGTCCAGCTCAATGCCGTCTGTAAATGTTAAAGAACGAATGGCATGTTCTCCATCTATAGATGCTGTACTTTTAGAAAGGTGTACCGTAATACCCAGTTCTTCTATTTTATCTTTCAATACCACGGCGCCTGCTTCGTCCAATTGGCGGGGCATCAGGCGGGGTGCGAATTCAATGACATGTGTTTCTAATCCCAAATCAGCTACGGCTTTTGCCGCTTCCAATCCCAATAAACCTCCGCCGATGACGGCACCTTTTTTTGCTTTTTTAGAATACTCCAGGATGAGGTCTAAATCTTCAATGGTGCGGTATACAAATACGCCATCCTTTTCGGAACCGGGTATAGGAGGAACAAAAGCCGCAGAACCTGTAGCCATGATCAGTTTATCGTACGACACGACTACACCTTTCATAGAAGTCACCGTCTTGCGGACCGGATCAATTTGTGAAACAGGATCACTTAGTATGAGTTGAATATTATTTTTGGTGTACCATTCCAAAGGAGCCATGGTCAAGTCTTCTGCAGTCTTTCCTTCAAAGTAAGCGCTTAGGTGTACACGGTCATATGCCGGACGAGGTTCTTCTCCAAAAACAACGAGTTCATATTTGGCTAGCTCATTCTTAGCAATCAGTTTTTCACAAAATTTATAACCAACCATTCCATTTCCGGCTACTACGATTTTCTGTTTCATGATCTTACTGTTTTTAATGAATACTTTAAAAAGAGATAAAAAATTAGGCTGTTTGTTCAATAATTAAGACTTAATGCTATTATGTAGTCTTAATTATTGGTGTAATAAGCCTTTTTTACCTTGTTTATGTAAAAATAAGTATAAATTTTAAGTATAAAAACGAAATTGTATAAATAATTGAGTATTTTTACTCAATATTAATAAGAAAGTAGAGAAGAAGCTTTTGTTACTTGTCGATAAAACAGTGTTTAATGGTTATTTAGACCATAATATAACGTTGAGACATATAATAATACAATAGTTCTAGTTATAAATACTCATAATATGAAACTACACAGCAATCCTCGCATTACACTGGTTGGAGCAGGTCCAGGTGATCCTGAACTCATCAGTATAAAAGGCATGAAAGCCATACAATCGGCAGATGCGATTTTGTACGATGCCTTAGCAGGAAAAGAATTATTGGAGTATGCACCTGCTCACTGTACCAAACTGAATGTTGGAAAAAGAGGAGGGTGCATTTCACACCAACAAAGTACGATCAATGAATTGCTTGTGCATTGTGCCAACAAGTATGGTCATGTTGTCAGACTAAAAGGAGGTGATCCCTTTGTTTTCGGCAGAGGTTACGAAGAGATTATTTATACAGAAGAACGCGGTATTAAAACCACCGTCATTCCTGGTATATCAAGCAGCATCTCTGTACCAGCGCTGGAAGGCATTCCGCTAACTGTAAGAGGAATCAATGAAAGTTTCTGGGTGACTACCGCGACGCTGAGTTCAGGCGAATTATCTAACGACATAAAATTAGCAGCGAGTTCTTCCGCTACCATTGTGATTTTAATGGGACTTCAAAAGATAGGGGAGATCATGGAAATTTTCAAGAACAACGGTAAGCAGCATATCCCTGTAGCGGTGATTCAGAACGGTTCTTTGTCTTCTCAAAAAATAGCATTGGGCCACGTGGATTCTATTGTGCAGGAAGTAGCACAACAGCAGATTGCTTCACCAGCTATTATTGTAGTAGGAGAAGTGGTAAAGCTCCATAAAAACTTTGAGCGAGAAGCCTTTCTGCAAATGGTGATGCAGGCAACTCAATAATTTTATTTAGAGATAGATAGAGTTGTTTTTGGAGGTAATGTTAGTAGGTAAAGCAAAGGCTTATTCTAAAGAAGTGTGATGGCGTTCCCTTCGGACCGGGCTTTCGCCACTCGCTTTCCCGCTGAAAAAGCGGGAAGAGCTCAGATCCCGAGACTTCGGGAGCTCAATCCCTAACGCAAATCGTTAGCATCAAATCCGTTATTTAAATTAAAGTATAGACGATGATTGTAGTCAAAGAAAAACAAAATATGACGGAGCAGTGGATTTGGTGCATCCTCTGTGCATGCGTCGGTCTATGCGGCTGGGGGGTAATTCGTCAACTCACTTTGGGGATAGATGTAAATCAACAATCGATTTCCACTATTTACTTGGTATTACTTTCTGCTATTCCTTGTCTCGTATTGGTCTATTTTTATAAAAATAAATTGTATACACGATACGATCAAAACGGCATCAAAATCAAATACTTTCCTTTTAGAAGCAAGACCATTCCCTGGAGCGAAGTGAATAAGATAGAGTTGGGCCATTTGGATTCATTTCCTTATTCTATAAGTCAGAGTGACACGTATAGCATGGTATACAAAGCCGAGGGGCGAACGGTATTAAAAGTAGAAACCAAGTCCGAAAAGATAGTGATCAGTACAACCAAGCCGGAAGAGATCCAGCGAATGGTAGATACGTATTGCTATCGTTAAAGACTTGGTTTCCTAGACCTCTATCGGGATACCGCCATTCTCAATTTCATTTTCTTTATTTTTTCATTGCGTATCGCATCAAGTGTTTGATGAATCTTGTTGCGCTTGATGGCTACGAAGGATGATTTGTCTTGTACTTCTATAAGTCCCAGGTCGTCTTTAGCCAATCCTCCTTTTTGCAAGAGTAAACCTACGATATCGACTTTGTTGATTTTATCTTTCTTTCCTCCGCCGATGTACAAGGTTTCCCATAGAGGAAGTTCCGGCAAAGGAGTTTTATCAGACAAAGCTTCTTCGCTTATTTTCTGGTGAATGTATTTAGGAAGTTCCTCGTCTTTAGCCATCACAAGGTAAGCCGTACCTTCCGCATGCATGCGTGCCGTACGACCGTTTCTATGGATGAAGGAATCTTCTGTGAGGGGCAATTGGTAATGAATGACATGTTCGATTTCAGGAATGTCCAATCCTCTGGAAGCCAGGTCTGTCGTGATGAGTAAACGATGACTCCCGTTTCGGAATTTAATCAATGCCCGTTCTCTGTTTTCTTGTTCTAATCCTCCATGAAACACATCGTGAACAACACCTTGTTCATGAAGCAGCTCACTGATGCGATCTACGGCATCTCTGTGATTGCAAAATACCAAAGACACACCGTCTCCTATTTTGCAGATGAGTTTAAATAGAGTATAGAGTTTGTCGTGTCCTTCCGCGCGTACACTTTTTAAGGCCAGGCCTTCCAGCGCTTTGGTTGTTGTGAGGTAATTTAATTCAATAGGAGACTTAATGCCCGCAAAGGCCGGTATTTCAAGTGGCTTCGTGGCAGAAGTAAGCATGCGTTTTTTCAATCCGGAACATTGAGCAATGATAAAGGACATGTCTTTTTCAAAACCAAATTCCAGTGCTTTATCAAATTCATCCATGACAAGAAAAGAGATGGTAGAAGGATCAAAGCTGTTTCTGCGCAAGTGATCGGCCAGTCTACCCGGCGTGCCAACCAGCACGGCTGGAGCCTGAGTCAGATTATTCTTTTCTGTTTTGAAAGGGTGGCCGCCATAACAGGCATTCACTTTAAAGCCCGTTCCCATCGATTTAAAGACTTGCTCAATCTGCAAAGCCAATTCTCGTGAAGGAGAGAGGATAAGAGCTTGTACGCCGTTTGCTTCAGGCCTCAAAGAAGCAAGAAGAGGCAGCAAAAAGGCCAATGTTTTACCGGAACCGGTAGGTGATAGAAGCACCAGGTCGTTTTCTTTTTTTGATTCTTCTAACGAAGCCAATTGCATGGCATTCAGAGAAGTGATTTGAAGGCGTTTTAGGACGTCTTCGAGGGTATTTGAATTCATAGCAGTAAAGATAGTGGTTAGTCGTTAGTCGTTAGTAAATAGTGGTAGATATTTTATCTAATATTTGCTTCGAGCCTCGGCTTTTTTCATAGATAAACTAGCGACTAACCACTAACGACTAAGCACTTTTTTCGTGTGGATAACTTTGTCCTGCGAGGCTTTTTTATAAGTGCTTAAACTTGTCCTTAAACAACGTTAAATCGACTTTTTTTACCTATATTTAAAGGCTAAAAAATAATATACTTTTCGTAGATATGTCAGACGATAACAAAGAATTAAATGCAGCGGGCCGAGCGTCGATTATTCCTATCAACATTGAAGATGAAATGCGTGGAGCTTACATCGATTACTCGATGTCCGTTATTATTTCACGAGCACTTCCCGATGTCAGAGACGGTTTAAAACCTGTACACAGACGAGTGTTGTACGGGATGTCTGAATTAGGAGTAAACTATAACAAATCTTATAAGAAATCAGCCAGGATCGTAGGAGAGGTATTGGGTAAGTATCACCCGCACGGTGATCAATCGGTATACTCTACGATGGTGCGTATGGCACAGGACTGGTCATTGCGTTATCCGATGGTGGATGGTCAGGGAAACTTTGGTTCCATTGACGGAGATTCTCCTGCAGCGATGCGTTATACAGAAGCAAGATTGAAGCGTATAGCGGATGAAATGCTTTCTGATATCAACAAAGAAACCGTTGATTTTCAATCCAACTTTGATGACTCGTTGGAAGAACCAACAGTATTACCGGCTAAGGTGCCTAACCTTTTATTGAACGGTACTTCCGGTATTGCAGTGGGTATGGCTACCAACATGGCCCCTCACAACCTTAGAGAAGTAGTGGACGGTATTGTAGCTTACATTGACAACAATGAGATTACCATTGCCGAATTAATGCAGCACATCAAAGCACCGGATTTCCCTACATCAGGAACAATCTATGGTACACAAGGTATCAAGTCGGCGTTCGAAACGGGTAGAGGTAGAATCGTCATTCGTGCCAACGCTAAATTTGAACAGTCTTCTACAGGCAGAGAACAAATTGTGTTCAATGATATTCCTTACATGGTCAATAAAGCAGCCATGATCGAGAAGATTGCAGAATCTGTCAACGATAAGAAAATAGAAGGCATCTCTGATATTCGTGACGAATCGGATAGAGACGGTATGCGTATGGTATTCGATTTGAAAAAGGATGCCATTGGAAATATCGTTTTAAATAATTTATACAAATACAGTCAATTACAATCTTCTTTCAGTATCAACAACGTGGCTTTGGTAAAAGGCCGTCCGATGACACTGAACCTGAAGGACATGATTTTACACTTTGTAGAACACCGTCACGAAGTGGTAGTGCGTCGTACAGAGTTTGAATTGAAAGAAGCGGAGAAGCGTGCTCACATCTTGCAAGGTTATCTGATCGCTTTAGATCACCTGGATGAAGTCATCAAATTGATCAGAGAGTCCAGAGATCCTGAAGACGCTAAAGCCGGTTTGATCACTAATTTTAACATGAGTGAGATTCAGGCGAAGGCCGTGTTGGAGTTGCGTTTGCAACGTCTGACAGGCATGGAGCGTGATAAGATCATGAAAGAATACGAAGAGATCATGGCTTTGATCACTCGCTTGAATGAAATCCTCGCCAGCAAAGAGATTCGCATGGATATCATCAAAGGTGAATTGGCAGAAATGAAAGAGCGTTACGGCGATGAGCGTCGCACGCAGATCGTTCCTACATCGGATGATATCTCTATAGAAGATATGATTGCCGATGATGACATGGTCATCACTGTTTCACACGAAGGATACATTAAACGTACCGCATTGACCGAATACCGTACGCAAAGTCGTGGCGGTGTAGGTTCTAAAGGTGCAGGAAGTAAGGAAACAGATTTTACCGAACACTTGTTTATTGCTACGGCACATAATTATTTACTGATCTTCACCGAACAAGGAAAAGTATTCTGGTTAAAAGTATACGAAATTCCTGAAGGTGGTAAAACGACTAAAGGACGTGCGATACAGAACTTGCTTCAGATCGAACCAAGCGATGCGATCCGTACGATCTTGAATGTGAAGAACCTGAAAGATGTAGATTACCTAAATAATAATTTCTTGATCATGTGTACCGAGCAAGGTACCATTAAGAAAACAACCTTAGAAGCTTACTCTCGTCCAAGAGCTGCGGGTATCAATGCCATCAACATTTCAGAAGGCGATCGTTTGCTGGATGTGAAGTTGACAACAGGCAACGATGAAATCGTGATCGCCTTGAAATCAGGAAGAGCTATTCGTTTCAACGAAAGCCAGGTA
>JAQBNS010000073.1 GCA_028288405.1 Chitinophagaceae bacterium | reverse complement strand
TCTTTC
Source organism: Chitinophagaceae bacterium (assembly GCA_028288405.1). Classification (GTDB taxonomy): domain Bacteria; phylum Bacteroidota; class Bacteroidia; order Cytophagales; family Cytophagaceae; genus JACMQM01. The sequence continues at coordinate 17,514 of JAQBNS010000073.1, read as the reverse complement.
TATTTGGCAAGAACAGAGAATGGAGATCGTGAGCACCGCTTAGAAGAAGATCATTGGGTCATGGCTTTGGAATGGATGGATAGCATGGGGGTTCGTTTGATCAGTACTTCATTAGGTTATGCGATTAAGATGGATGATCCTAAAGAAAACTATACGCAAGATCAGATGGACGGTAAAACGGCTACGATTACCAAAGCCGTGCAATTAGCATTTGATGAAAAAGGAATTTTTATTGTTGTATCAGCAGGTAATGAAGGAGCTAATCCTGCCTGGCAAATTATTTCCGCACCGGCAGATGCAAAAGGTGCATTGGCTGTGGGAGCAACGAATGATACACAGTTAGACAGAATTGACTACAGCAGCATTGGTCCTGAGCATCTGCCTTATTTAAAACCTAACGTGTCATGCTATTCACCAAACGGTACATCATTCTCATGTCCTGCCGTAACAGGCTTTGTGGCTTGCTTGATGCAGAAGGCGCCTCAGTTAAGTAATAAAGAATTGTACGAGATCATGTTGAGAAGTTCTCATCTTTATCCTTACGGAAATAATTACATCGGTTATGGTGTGCCACAAGCAGATAGAGCATTGGCTCTGATTGGCAATATCAATACTGATTTTAAAACAGCGTTAAAAGCGGAAGTGAAGAAAAGCAAATTTTCTTTGAAGAAGCTGGATAGGGAAATAAAAGAAGTGGTGGTCTTCAATAAGAAAAATGAGACCATTGTGTTGAATCAAGAAGTTGTTACAGTAAAGAAAGGAAAACTGACCATCAAAAGAGGAAGCGGTGTAGCAAGGACAACTGTAACCTTTCCCGATAATTCAGTATTGGAAATTGTTTGGCAATAAGAAGAGGGTATCAATTTGGTGAAGGAATTTGAAATTATTGAATTGCCCAATGGGATAAGAGTGATCTTTAAAGAAGTTCCTTATTCTAAAATCGTGCATTGTGGTTATATCCTGGATTCAGGTACCCGTGATGAAATCGAAGGAGAGCATGGGATTGCTCACTTTTGGGAGCACATGTCTTTCAAAGGAACAAAAAAAAGATCAGCCTTTCGTGTACTGAGTAGCTTAGAAATTTTTGGTGGAGAGCTCAATGCGTACACCACGAAAGAAAAGATGTGGTTTCATGCCTCTGTCCCGGGGCAGCATGTAGAAAAGGCATTCGATGTGTTGACAGATATTGTCTTTGATTCTACATTTCCTTCAAAAGAGTTAGAGGTGGAGAGAGGTGTAGTGTTAGAAGAGATTTCGATGTACCTCGATACTCCGGAGGAATATATCCAAGACGAATTTGAACACCGTTTATTCAAGGATCAATCTTTAGGGAATTATATTTTAGGAACACCAGAAAGTGTCAATTCTTTCTCTACGCAAAAGATAAAGCGTTTTGTAAAGGAGACAGTCGATACGGAGCGGATCGTGTTTTCTATTGTAGGGAATATTAAGTCTTCAGAAGTACGTCGTTTGGTCGATCGATACATCAAAGTAATTCCTAAACATACGGCCAAAAGAAAAAGACAAAAGAGCAAGAAGAAGCCTGCTGTTTTTTCTGTACAAGAATCCAGAAATAATAATCAGGCACACTGCATTCTTGGATGTCAGGCTTATTCATTGAACGATGACAGAAGATTGCCCTTATTTATGCTTTCCAATTGGCTGGCGGGACCGGGACTGACGTCAAAGCTCAACATGGTTTTGAGAGAGAAGCGAGGTTATGTTTATACCATCGAAGCAAACTATCAACCGTTTGTAGATACAGGAATGTTGAATTTTTATTTTGGTACAGATAAAAAGCATTTGTACAAATCGATAGACCTGATTGAAAAAGAATTGCAATTGTTAAAAGACAAACCATTGAGTGCTCTTCAGCTTCGTCAAATGAAAGAGCAGGTATTAGGTCAGATGGTCATGGCGGAAGAAAGCTTGAGCAACATGATGCAAATGATGGGTAAGAGTTTGTTGGATTATGGCAAAGTAGAAAGTTTTTCAGAGGTAGAGAAAAAGGTAAATAAGCTTACTGCTGCTGCTTTGCAAGAGATCGCTCAAGATATATTTGAAAAAGATAAAATGAGTCAGTTAATCTTGTTACCCGAATAATTTCATGGATGTTTTACCAGAAGACTTACAGCGTTACCTCGATTTTCACACCGATGGAGAAAGTAGCCTGCTGGCAACGATAGATCGTGACACACATTTGAATGTGATGTTACCAAGAATGTTGTCTGGCCATTTTCAGGGACGCTGTCTTTCCATGCTGTCAAAATTAATCGCTCCTAAAACGATATTGGAAATAGGCACTTATACAGGTTATTCTGCTTTATGTTTAGCTGAAGGACTAGCTAGAGATGGTAAATTGATATCCATAGATGTCAATGAAGAGCTTGAACCCCGTGTCATGAAACATTGGAAGCAAAGTAATCTTCATACACAGATGGAACTGAAGATAGGAGATGCCACAACGATCATTCCTGGTTTGGATGTTGTTTCTTTTGATTTAGTATTTATTGATGCGGATAAGAAAAACTATGCGTTGTATTATGATCTCGTTATTGACCGTGTTCCTTCTGGTGGAATAATATTGGCGGATAATGTTTTATGGAGCGGCAAAGTGTATGATGAAACGGCACAAGACAAGGACACTATAGCCATGCGTTTATTCAATGATAAAATAACACAGGATCATCGAGTGGAAAAAATAATTTTACCCATACGTGATGGCGTATTTATGATTCGAAAAAAATAATATAATGACAGTCAATCGTTACATAGCAATTGTTTTTTCTGTTTGCTTATTCTTGTCGCAAATTACTGTCGCCCAGGTTGTACCTGATCGTATTGAGTTTGCAGGTATGCAGTTGTTTCTCACAAAAAAGGCTAAGGCACGTGTGCAGGCAGACGTGGACATGATCAAGAAAAGTGCGACATACTTTCAGCAAAAAGTAGATCGAGCCAATTTGTTTTTTCCTGTCATAGAAAAAGTTTTTGCAGAGGAAGGATTTCCATCTGAATTTAAATACCTCGCTTTACAGGAAAGTAGCTTGGTTTCAGATGCGGTGTCTTCTTCTCAGGCAGTAGGGTATTGGCAATTCAAGAAAGAGTCGGCAGTAGAAGTCGGTGTAAAAGTAGATCATCGTGTAGATGAGCGCATGAATATTTACGCATCGAGTCGAGGTGCAGCGAAATACCTTAAACGCAATCAGGGTGTTTTGAATAACTGGGTTTATACACTGTTATCCTACAACATGGGATTAGGGGGTGTTCGATCGCAGGTCAATAATGAGTATGTAGGTGCTCAACAGATGGAAATTGACGAAGACATGCACTGGTATGTATTTCGTTTTTTAGCGCACAAGATTGCTTACGAAGGAATGGTAGGCAATGCGCATCACTCTACTTTACATTTAGTAGGTTATAAGTTAACAGAACAGAAAAAATTACAAGATATAGCTAAAGAGGCTGGAATTGATGAGCAGTTGGTTTTAGACTATAACAAATGGTGCTTGCATAAAGAAGTTCCGGGCGATAAGGAATATACTGTCATTTTACCAGTGCCTGTAGCCGATAGAGAGCAATATATTGCGAAGTATGAAAAGGGGAATACTTCTACTATTACTCCCGTACATCCTCCTGTTATCGTATCCAATGAACCAGTTCATGGCACCATTGTAGATAAGGATGGTGTGGCTTATACTGCCATCGATGAAGTTCCGGATTGGACAAAAGCGCCGATGAGAGTTTCTATCAATAGAGTAAAAGCAGTGCGCATATCGGCAGGAGATGATATTCATACTATAACCTTGAAAACTGCTATTTCTAAAGAAGGCTTTTTAAGGTTCAACGAAATAACGGTCTCTCATCAACTCATTCCAGGGAATTATTATTATCTTCAGTTAAAGCGTACAAAAGCTCTGGTGCCTTATCATACCGTAAAAAGAGGAGAATCAGTGTGGTCCATTGCGCAGCACTATGGTATCAAACAAAGTGCTATACTTTCAAAGAATAGAATGGATAAGCACGAGGCCTTGAAAGAGGGCAGAGTACTTTGGCTTAGAGATAAACGCCCGAAAGATACACCGATAGAGTTTAAGAAGATAGAAGAAGTAAAGCCAGTGGAAGAAGTGAAACCCATACCTTCCAATGATACGATTACTCCTATTATTCGAGAAACATTACCTCTCAATGATCAATATATTTATCATGTGGTCAAGCAAGGTGAAACTATGTTTGGTATATCGCGTTCTTATTATGTATCGTCAGATAGTGTCTTGCATTGGAATGGCATGACAGATTATTCTATTAAAACAGGGCAGAATCTAATTGTTGGCAGGAAGTTAAAAACAGCTGTGACACATGTAGTCAAGCAGGGAGAGACATTGTACAAGATTGCTCAGCAGTATAATATAGACGTGAATACCATTTTGAAAAACAATAATAAGACAGAGGCCTCTATAAAGATAGGAGAGGAATTGATCATTAGTCACTGAGGCAATGGCCCAAAAGTTATCCCACATACCAGTTGATGTTTTAGTCCATATAGAGGAACATATGGATGACCCGGTGGTATTGCTGGATAAGTACAATAAAGTGTTATGGGCCAACAAAAAAACGCATGCTATTCTTCCGGAACATTTTTTTTATGACAAGACTATTATAGATCTCGTTCACTTCTTTATTGAAGACGAACATACATTGGTTCAATTTCTTTCTGGTGCTTATCAAGACATGAAATTACATGGCCCTGTATTGACCTATGAAGTGAAGCCGGGTACTTTTATTTGTTATAAAAATATTCCTGACGATCATAAGTTGTTTTGGGTGACAGGCCTGGAGAATTTTTCAACCAAAGAAAGATTGTTGGATGAGATGGAATACAAAAGAATTTTCCATCAGGTATTTGATGCCATCTTGATTTATAATTCCGATGGTATTGTCATGGATGTCAACACCGCCGTATGTGAGATGTATAAAACGGATCGGGAGCAATTCATTGGAAAAAACATGTTCTCTTTGTTTCCTCATCAAACCATTACAGACGCGACAAAAATTTGGAAAGATTTTTTGAAGACCAAACAGATTGAAGGGTTATATAAATTTAAATTATCAGAAAACGAATACCGTTATATTCAGTTTAAAGGAAGAGCAGATTTTGCAGGAGGTAATCACCTCGGTATATTGCGCGATGTGACCAATAGTTACTTGGCAGAACGAGCATTGAAAAAATCCGAGCTTCAACTGCGGACAGTTTTTAATAGTTCTATCTATCAGATTCTTTTATTGGATGATGATTTCAAAATTATAACCTTCAATCAGGGTGCATTTGGACTCATCTACCAACAGGTCTCATTGGACTTTGGTATTGGCAGGTCGATATGGGAATACTTTCCTGAGGTGTTTCGCAAACAATGTGAGGCGCACAAAACAAAGTTTTTGAAAGGCGAGTCATTGAACACAGATTTTTATCTGGACTTTGATAGCAACCAGCAATGGTATGCAGCTTCCCTTGTTCCTGCATTGGATGATAAAGATGAGTTGAAATTTATCTCCCTGACACTTCACAATATCACCGCACGTAAGACGAATGAGGAGGCGTTAAAGAAAATGAATTTCGAACTAGATAGTTTTGTCTATCGGGCATCACATGATCTCAGAGCGCCCCTGCGTTCTGTATTGGGCTTGGCACAATTGATTGATGCGGAGAACAGCAAGGAGCAGATTCATAAGTATGTAGGCTTAATGGAAAAGAGCATTCAAAAGCTGGATTCTTTTATTCTTGATCTGACTAATTTTTCGAGGAATTCAAGATTGGATATTATCATTGAAGAGATCGATTTTAATAAGCTCATTGATGAGGCCATGGACAATCTGCAGTTTATGGATAAAGCGTCTCAAGTAAAAGTAATCAGAGAGTTTGATACTGGGCTAAGCTTTTACTCGGACCAGATCAGATTGTCAGTGATTTTACAAAACTTATTGTCTAATGCTTTTAAGTATGCCGATAAGAGTAAAACGGAGAGTTTCTTGAAGATTAGAATCTCAAGGCAAGACGCCAACTTGATACTAGAGTTTACCGATAATGGAATAGGTATTATTGATGCTTATATTGATAAGTTGTTTTCGATGTTTTTTAGGGCTTCTCAGGATTCCTATGGCTCAGGATTAGGGCTTTATATCACAAAACAAGTCGTAGAGAAGCTCGGTGGCAGTATACAGGTTAAATCGGTGTACCAACAAGGAACTTCTTTTTTAGTCAAATTACCTTATGTTTCGAACAGAAATCTGTAATGAAGCTTTGAATTTTGAGTAGAGTTAAGTAATATTTGTATATTGAATAAAAAAAAATCTTATGTTTCCGAAGAAGATAGTTATGTTGGTGGATGATAATGATACAGACAACTTCATCCATAGACGTTTGTTGGAATTAACAGGTTTTTGTGAAGAGATCGTAGTCAAAAATTCAGGTAAACTGGCGTTAGAATACCTGGAGTCCTTAATCCCAACTCCAGAGAAAATACCAGAATTGATTTTTTTGGATATTAACATGCCCGTTGTAGATGGTTTTGTCTTTTTGTTTGAGTTTGGCGCATTTTCAGATGAAATAAGAAACAGGGCAAAGGTTGTGATTCTAACCAGCTCAGATAATAAGAAAGACATCGATCGCATTGTAGACAATGATTATGTGGTTCACTTTATTACGAAACCATTGTCAGAAGAAGCAATTGAAGAATTGAAGAAAGTATTATAAATAAAAGAACGTTTTATCTCATAAAAAAAGCCTTCCCGAATTTCGGGAAGGCTTTTTTTATGATTGCTATTCAGATTATTTTTTCAGTGGTTTGATTTCATTGGCAACAAGGTATTCACCGTATGCTACTTTGAAATCTTCCACTTCAGGCTCAAGAGCTATTGCTGCTTCGTATTGTTCAATCGCATTGATTGGCAAATTCTTTTCAGCATAGAAGTTAGCCATTACGTATTTGTTGAGAGCAGTTTCTTCTGATAGTTCACTTTTCAATTCGATTGCTTGCTTCGTGATTTCTTCTTCATCCTTGCTGCTTAATGCTTGCAAGTGGATTTTCTTAGAAGTGACATTTGAATTGTCTTTAGCAGATATCGTCAAAAATAAGTTTTTCTCTTTTGCTAAATTATATTTAGACAAATCAATCAATATGCTGTTTGATGTAGTTTCAGTTGTGTAAACCTCTTCATCAAAAATATTCATCAGTTTTACTTTGTATGATTTTACACCTTCTTTAACATCCCATTTGAAAGTCACTGGTGCATTTAAAACAAGAACAGGTTTTTGTGAAGCAGGAGCGTATAACGTAATATCTGTAATGTCTCTTTCTACCGATCCCGTTACAGCCATGTACTTGTATTTGTTTTTAGACATGTCCTGGCCGTTGTTGTTGATCTCTCCAGCTAAGAAGTCTACATATTTTTTGCTTACGCTCGCATTTTGATTAGCAACTTCTGCAGAAAGCGAAGACACTTCATAATGGCCCGGACGTTTGATTTCGATTGTTTTTCCGCCGGAATGAGCAAGTCCCAGGTAGCTGTTTTCCCCTACTACAATTTTGTCTTGTGGGAATAATTTTTTACCGATGATCATTGTTTTCTCTTCTGTGGAGCCTGCAGATACATATTTAACTGCGCCTTTTGAAGCAAGAACGTTAAATAAGGCCGTTTGTGCTTTTGCCTGGAAAAGCAAGCCTAAAAATAATATTCCGAAAATTATGTTGCTGATTTTCATAGTATTGGTGTTTCGTTATTCTAGGTTGAAGTTACGAGTTTTTTGACAATTTTACTATATAGGGGTTTAATTAAGCCGTAATATATCTCTATCAGGTTGCCTGTAAGTGCCAATGCAATGCTGGGAAGGGTAATATCTATTCTATAATTGTAGGCATCAAAAACGATCAATACGAGAAAAGTAAGGATTATTACTTCTATAATGGTTAAAATAAAGGTCATCCCATCGTACCAGATTTCCATTTTTATAAATAGCCAGGAATAGAGCCATACGTTCAAAAAGATAAGTAAAAGGGACAAAGGTAAATTGAGCCATTCAGACATGTCATCGATATAACTCTCTTTAAGTATCATAGAGACGATATTTGCATGTACTACCACTCCATACATGTCTTGATTGGCCTTTCCTACATAATTTGAATTGAGAGGAGTGAAAAACTTGTCTACCCAGGCCGTGTTGTCTCCAATGTAATCGCCCATAAAACCCAGTATTACAATTCTGTCTTTAAAAACGGACGGATCATATAAGGTGTCAAAAACCTGTTGAAAGTCAATGGCTGTAAATACATTTTTGGAGTTGGCTCCAACACCTTCTAATCGGGTGTCGATGTTTCCCTGAAAATTGATGGTTTCAGTTGGATTCTTTCTAGCCAAAAAACGATTGGTTTTAGCTGAATCGTAAAGGTGGCACATGGTTACCGGAAAAGAGAGTAACCGCTTTCCATGATAAGTTTCCTGAGGAATACAATCTCTTGACGTTTTAAATACTTCCTCACCTTCCGTGATCATGTTGGCAAATCCTGAAACGGTATGTTGTAAGAACATAGGATGGCTATACCTTACGGTATCTATGCCTCCTTCTTCCTTATTCGCTTTGAGCTGGCTCACAATTACCATATGCTCTACTTTAGAAAAGGCTGCTACCAGCATGGAGTCTCCGACTACATCTTCTTTGGGATTTCTGAAAAAAGCATCTATTCCGATTACTTTTGGATGATGAACATTTATTTCTTCAATTAGAGCGGCCACACCACGACGGTCCAGTTGACCTATATTCACAATGGTTACACGTTCTTCTGTACCCGGATTTTCTCTCATATGAGAAAATACGACATCGGTTAATTCAAAATCGGCTAATGCCTTGGCTAAGGGATTGATGATGTCACTATTGAACTCGATGAAAGACAAGCCATACATGAAAACCATGACAAAGATCGTTGTCCAAAAGCTTTCTTTAAAAAGTTTACGACGCATAGCTGGAAAAATTCATTTTAGTTCAATATAAAATTAAGAGAAAATAGCACGTTTGGACACTTTGGACTGCTTTTTTTTAAAGTGGTTTAAATGAGAATTTAGTAGTCCTATACGCAACATAGATAAGATTGGGCTAAAAAAAAGGGCTTGTGCTTTGAAAAAATGTCTATTTTAGCAGGATAATTACGAATGAAATCAACCATGCATTACACAGAAGAAGACAATCAAAACTGGAGTATTTTATACAGCAAAGCTATGCAGGCTTTGCCTGAAATCGCAGACGAGAAAGTATTGAAAGGGATTAAGACTGTTGGCTTACCTCCTGATCATGTACCGGATTTTGATGCGATTAATAAAAAACTAAATACGATCTCTGACTGGCAAATTGTACCCTTGGAAGAAATGGTGGAAGATCATGATTTCATTGGGATGTTGGCAGAAAAGAAATACCCTTGTCGTAAGTGGTTGCGTTCACAGGAACAAATTGAATCAGAAGAGAATGAATACGATTTGTTTCATGATTTATTCGGTCATACCACTTTGCTCTATATGCCGGAGTATTGCAATTACCTGAAAGCACTAGGGCAATTGGCATTAAAACACATCGACAATAAGCAAGCCTTGTTATTTTTGAAACGCATCTATTGGCATACTGTGCAGTATGGATTAGTGGTATCAGGTAATACGTTGAAAATCTATGGTGCACATTTGCTAACCTCTCGTTCGGAAACATTATTTGCCATGAGTGCAGGTGTACCTAAATATGATTTCAATATTCAGGTTATTATGGACACTCCTTATGTAAAGAATAGATACCAGGACAGGTATTTTGTGATCAATAACTTTGAACAATTATTTAACAGCATGTCTGCTATTGAAGCAGAACTAAACAAGCGTGCAGCTTCTGCATAAAAGAGATATGTCATTCAAAACGGTATCTGCATCTAAAACTACCATCACAGAGTTGATGATTCCATCTTATGCCAACTTCGGAGGTAAAATACATGGAGGAATTCTATTGTCTTTGATGGATAAAGCGGCCTTTGCATGCGCTTCTAAGCATGCGGGAAGTTACTGCGTCACTGTATCTGTGGATACAGTAGATTTCATGCAACCTATAGAAGTAGGGGAGTTGGTCTCGCTGCATGCCTCGGTACATCATGTGGGTAAGTCCTCTATGCTCATTGGTATTAATGTGGTATCTGAAAATGTGACAGAATCAACGGTAAGAAATACCAACACCTCTTTTTTTACAATGGTCGCTAAAGATAACGCGGACAAGCCTAAAGAAGTACCCGGGTTGATTTTGGAAACGGAAGATGAAGTCAAACGATTTATAGAAGGCATAGAACGCAAGCTCATGAAGGATGCTTATAAAAAAGGCATCAAAGCATTAAGAGAGAAGGTTGTTCCCATGCAAAATTTAGACAAGCTGGAGTCAGAACGTTGTCAAATTAATTTGAAAAAATGAAAGAAAAATTATTAAAGCTATACCGTTATACTTATAACACACAACCGATAGTACAAAGCAATCAAAAAATGTTTTGGATCGGTTTCTTTCTGGGCATCTTTGGTATTCATAGACTTATCATGGGTTATAAATGGTGGTGGATGATGTTTTTGACCATGGGTGGAATAGGCGTATGGTCCTTACTGGATATCTGGAGACTCTACACCCGTGAATTACCTATGGCTGATGGAACTCCTTTGTCCTAATGAGCGTATAGAGATATACGTTGATTGAAAAAATAATTGCACATGTCTGGTAACGATAGCAATAAGAAATTTTACAATACAGTTCCTTTGGATGTTTTCCAGTCATTGACTCGACAGGGAGGCTTTGATGAATGCATTGATCTGGAATTGATTGAAAAGCATATAGCTGCTTCGGCAACTATTATGGAAGTTGGTGCGGGCTATGGCAGATGCGTCGATTTTTTATTGACAAAAAAACAAGACGCAAAAATTTTAGCCGTAGAGCAAAGCCCACAGTTTTCAAAAGTCTTATCAGAGAAATATAAAAATCAATCGAGGGTTCAAGTCATCCATGAAGACATCAAGACTTTGGTTGTTTCGGATACTCTGGATATCGTGTTGTGGCTCTTTTCCGGCTTGTTGGATTTTAGTAAAGAAGAACAACCGATTGTCATGAAACGATTGAGGTCATTTTTAAAAAATGAGGGCAAATTATTTATTGACATCCCTCAATTGGCAGAGCTCACGGTTGCGAAGTATACCAGTGCACAAGATATTGTAATGGAAACACCATATGGTAACATCAGCACTTTCTTGCCTGCTTTTAAAGATATAGAAGTATATGCTTTACAAGCAGGTTTTAGCAAGGTGTCGGTAATTCATTACCTCACCACTACTCAAAAGAAAAGAAGTATTTTTATGCTGGAAGTTTAAAGCTCTTTTTTCTTATAAGGCTTGATGATTAATCGTAACGATTGATCGAAGGCAATATAACTCCAGGCCCAGTTGAGCAAGGTGAATAATTTATTTTTCACACCTAACAGCAACATCAAGTGTACAAACAACCAGGTAAGCCAGGCAAAGAATCCTTGAAATTTTGCAAAAGGCAAATCCACCACGGCAAGATTACGACCTACTGTAGCCATGGATCCTAAATCTTTGTACTCAAACTCTTTCATGACTTTTCCTTTTGCAAGCGCCGTTAGATTTTGACCCAACCGCTTGCCTTGATTTACCGCCACGTTACCGACTTGTGGATGGCCATTGGGGTATTTAGGTGTAGACATCCAGGCCAAGTCTCCGATAGCAAAAATGTTCTTATATCCTTCTATCGCATTGAAGCGATCTACTTTGATTCGGTTACCTTTTGTAATGCTATCGGGCGACAACCCTGGTAAAACATTTCCTTTAATGCCAGCGGCCCATACAACGGTAGTACTGTTTAGTGTTTTACCATCACTCAACACAATATGTTTTCCGTCAAATTCTTTCACTGAGGTCTTAAGCATGACATTGACACCTAACTTCTCTAAATACTCTTTTGATTTTTGAGAAGATTCCGCAGACATAGCGGCTAATGTTTTTTCGCCGGCTTCTACCAAATAGATGTTCATCTTTTTGAAATCTATTTCAGGATAATCTTTAGGCAATGCATACGCTCTCATGTCTGACAGAGCACCTGAGACTTCCACACCGGTTGCTCCTCCGCCTACGACAACAATATTCATCAAACCTTCTTTGTCTTCTTCCGGCGCAGTAAGTACATCTTCGAAATTTTGTAAGATTCTATTGCGAAGGAATACGGCTTCGCTGACAGACTTCATCGGTAAAGCTTTCTCTTCTATTGCTTTGTTGCCAAAGAAGTTGGTGTCTGCTCCTGTGGCTATGATCAGGTAATCGTAGGGTAATTTGCCAATGCTGGTTTCTATAGAATTTTCTGCCGCATCAATTTGCAAAACTTCTGCAATCCTGATTTTTATATTTTTTTGACCATGAAAAAACTTTCGTAAAGGAAAAGAAATAGAAGCAGGTTCTAATCCCGCTGTGGCAACCTGATAAAATAAAGGTTGAAACTGATGGTAATTATTTTTATCAATGAGTAAAATTTCAAAAGCATCACTTTTAAGATGTCGTGCGACATTGATACCTGCAAACCCTCCACCTATAATGATTATTTTTTTCGCCATGATCAGATTGTTTTTATAAAAAAAAAGAGAACAACAACAATGCCTTTCTCCCCTTTGTAAAGTAGTGTTTTATCTAATCAATCAATAACTCATTTCTACTATTTTTTTAGCGTCTGCCGGTGTGATGTCTTTACGTTCTCCCAAACCTTTCCAACCTCTTTGTGTAAATCTTTCCTCAATGAGTGTTGCGGTGTTGGTATATTCTTTTGTGTAGTCAGACAGCTTTGTGTCGACACCGAGTTGATGAAAGAAGTCAACCGTTTTATTAATAGCTGCGTGTGCTTTGTCTTCCGTAGATCCTTGAGTAAGCCCCCAGATGCGTTCACCGTATTGAGCCAGTTTGTCTTTTTTATTTTCAAATTTGTACTGGTACAGGTTTGGAGCAACAATCGCTAATGTTCTTGCGTGGTCAATTCCAAATTGCGCTGTCAATTCATGTCCGATCATGTGAGTCGCCCAATCGGTAGGCACACCTTTTTGAATCAGCCCATTCAGCGCCATGGTGCAGCACCACATGAATTCACAAGCTATGGTGTAGTTTGATGGATCTTTGATAATGGCGGGTCCAACTTCTGTCAACGTTTTGAGAATACTTTCTGCGAAGCGGTCTTGCAACAGCGCACCGATAGAATAGGTAAGGTATTGTTCCAGCACATGCGTGTAAGCATCGATGATTCCGTTTTGCAATTGTCTTACCGGAATACTTTTAATTACCTCCGGATCGAGAATAGAAAACTGTGGAAATAATCCCGGTCCGCCCATGGTTAGTTTTTCTTTCGTCTCTGCTCGTGTGATGACGGCACCTGAATTCATTTCAGAGCCCGTCGCAGGCAACGTCAATACACTGGCGAAAGGCATTCCGACTTCTGTACGAATCGATTTGGATAATATTTCCCAGGGATCTTTGCCTTCGTATAAAGCAGCAGAACTTAAAAACTTAGTCCCATCAATGACCGAGCCTCCGCCAACAGCTAATAGAAAATCAATATCTTGTGTTTTGATGATGTTCAGTGCTTTCATCAACGTATCGTATTCCGGATTGGCTTCGATGCCTCTGAATTCAACGACTTTGTGATTGCTTAGTGCCGCTGTTACCTGATCGTATACGCCATTTGTTTTGATGCTTCCTCCGCCATATAGAAATAAAACTTTGGCATTAGCGGGAATAAGTGTTTTCAAGCCGGCGATTTGGCCTTTGCCGAATAATATTTTGGTGGGGTTTTTAAATTCGAAGTTGAGCATGGTTGATAGGTTTAATAATACTGTGATTATTTAACAATTCTTTTGCCAAGTATGTTCAGATAGAGGGACGAGCTAGGAGCTAGGAGGTACGGCAATTCTTTTTCGTACCTCCTAGCTCCTAGCTCGTCCCTTATTTCTTAAAACAAAAAAGGTCCCGTCATTACAACAGGACCTTTTATATCAAATAATGTTCGAACTACGCTTTCGCCGTAAGACCGTCCAAAACTGCCATTACTTCTTTCACGTGTTTTCTGGAAGTTTCAAGCAATGCTTTTTCTTCTGCGTTCAATTTCAATTCGATGACTTTTTCGATACCGTTTTTACCCAATACTACAGGTACGCCTAAGTAACAATCGTTGATGCCGTATTCGCCTTCCAACTTGATACATACCGGAACGATTTTCTTTTGGTCTTTCACGATCGCTTCTACCATTTGAGCAGCAGCAGCACCTGGAGCATACCAAGCAGAAGTCCCCATTAGTTTTACCAGTTCACCACCACCATTTTTCGTTCTTTCGATGATTGCATTTAGTTTCTCTTCGGATACTAATTCAGTTACCGGGATACCAGCAACAGTAGTATAACGAGGAAGTGGAACCATCGTATCACCGTGACCACCCAACAACATTGCCTGGATTTCTTTTGGAGAACAACCGATTTCGTCCGCCAGGAAAGCTCTGTAACGAGCCGTATCCAGGATACCAGCCATACCGATTACTTTGTTGCGGTGAAGTTTTGAAGTCAAGTGAGCGCAATAAGTCATAACGTCCAATGGATTGGATACAATGATCAATATAGCGTTTGGAGAATGTTTAACTACGTTCTCTGTTACTTGCTGCACAATACCTGCGTTCACAGAGATCAAGTCATCTCTGGTCATACCCGGTTTACGAGGAAGACCTGAAGTAATAACTACTACATCAGAGTTAGCCGTTTTGCTGTAATCGTTTGTAGCACCAACAGTTTTTGTATCGTATAATGTGATCGGTGCTTTTTGCCAAATGTCAAGCGCTTTACCTTCTGCTACACCTTCTTTGATGTCAAGCAATACAACTTCATTAACAATTTCGCGATAAGCGAGTACGTCTGCGCAAGTAGCGCCTACATTACCTGCTCCAACTACAGTTACTTTCATGATTATTTATGGTTTATGTTGAATTATGTTTGGAGGGTGAATTTATCAAAGAAATGGAGAAATAAAAAGGAAACCGCTATGCACGCCTTTCAAATTGTGCCCAAAGTACTTTTTGAGCCTGTTTTGAATGTTTATAAGCTTCAGATGGTCTTAACCCACAGACCCATGCAATTTCGCCGTCGACACACAGAAGCGGAATTTGACTTTTTTTATCCAGGTCTATTTTTTCATCGATAAAAAAATCGCTAAGCTTTTTTTCTCCTTTCATACCCAATGGAGAAAAGCGATCACCTTCCTGCCAGAATCTTAGACTGAGTTCCTGATAATTTGAAGGAATAGCAAGCGTAGCTTCGTTCGGGTCTTTACTTATTTCAGGAAAGGGTTCGTGGTGAATAATTTTCCAACGCAGACGAAATTGTTCTGTTTCAAACAAGCCTTCATCTCCCTGCAGCATGTAGGTCGCATCGTTTTTTACAGGATGCAAAGGATACAATAGCCAATGGTCACGGTTGATGAGCAGTTTGTGCGTTTTGCTTTGTAATTGTAAACCGATCTGGGGCGGATAGTTTTTGAATAATTGTGAAACGTCTTTTCCTGGAAATCCATAGTCAGCCAGAATGAGTTTCATGAAAAATTCACTTTCACTGAGCAAGTGCCATTTCATGAGGTAGATCATGATCTTTTCTCCGGATGTGGTCAGGCATTTTTTCTGGAAGAAAAAACGCTTTTCTTCCAATGATTTTTCTGCCCATAAAGCGTTTTGTTCTAGTTTCGTAAAGGCGTCTCTATAAGCCGGATTTAGCTTGGCAAGCAGAGGTACTACTTTATGACGGATCAGATTGCGCTTGTATTTCGTTTTCTTATTGGAAGAATCTTCTCGCCAGGGAATACTATTGGCTTCAGCGAAGTTTTCTATGTCAGTTCGTGTGGCAAACAATAAAGGTCGGATGAATATACCCCGTTTGTTTTTCATACCACGCAAACCTGCAAAGCCCGTTCCTCTCAACAAATTGAGTAATTGTGTCTCCACCTGATCGTCCCGGTGATGGGCCAATGCGATCACACTTCCGGGAAGGTGTTTTTGTAAATTATTAAACCATCCGAAACGCAATTGTCTGGCTGCCATCTGAAGCGAGATGCCATTTTCTGCTGCGTATTCCCAGGTGTTAAACGATTTGACATGGTAAGGAACATTCAAAGCTTCAGCCAGATGCATAACAAATATCAGGTCCTCGCCGGATTCTTCACCTCTTAAATTAAAATTGCAATGGGCGATCTCTATTTGGTATCCGCTCTTCCAAAGGAGGTGTACAAGCACCACAGAGTCAATACCTCCACTCACGGCAACGATCACTTTGGCTCCGGGAGTAAGGAGTTGGTGGTCATTTATATAATCCTGGAACGCTTTCAGCATGTGTTTGTTGAAAATGCTTAACTTTACGCTGTGAAGGTACTAAAAAACATTCTGAAACCTATCTTTCTATCTTACGGGTACTTGCTTCAAAGCTTGCTCATCGTGGCTTTCATGCCATTGATGACACTGGCTCAGCAAACGGAAAAAGTAGAATTGATAAAGGCCGGTTCGTTGGAAGGGATTGAAACAAAGACAGAACGAAAAGTGAAGTTGATCGGGGATGTCGTTTTCAAACAGGGAAGTATGTTTTTATACTGTGACTCCGCACTTCAGTTTCCTGCGACCAATAAAGTAGAGACATACGGACATGTACGCATGGTGCAGGGAGATACACTTTCACTGACCTGTAAAACACTCACCTACGATGGAAATACCAAGCAGGCTGTGGCTTCCGGCAATGTTATTCTGAAAGACAATACGATGTATCTGGAAACGGATCGCCTGAATTACGACCGGAATACAAAGATCGCATACTATACCAATGGCGGTTTGATCAAAGACAAAGAGAATGTGTTGACCAGTAAATTGGGTTCATACCATACCGATCTAAAGACCGTACAATTCAAGAAAGATGTCAAGCTTGTCAACGATGTCAAGCAATATAAAATTGATGCGGATACATTAGAGTACAATACGTTTTCGAAAGTCGCTACGTTTAGAGGACCCGCTTTGTTGACCTCTAAAGACGGCGTGGTAGAGGGACATGAGACAGGAAGTTATAATACAGCTTCAGGTGTTATGTACGTCAAAGGAAGATCTAAAATCAATAATGGTAAGCAAGTCATCGAAGCCGATAAAATTGATTACGATGAAATCAAACAAATTGGTATCGCAGTAGGCACCATGAAGTTGTCTTCTCCCAAAGACAGTGTTCAGATTGAAGGAGATAAATTAATTTACAACAGAGCTACTGGCGTCTCAAAAGTGTTGGGAACACCTGTTTTTAAAGGCATACAGGGAAAGGATACTTTGTTTATTACTGCAGATACAATGGTTAGTATTCGTATAGAAGATAAGCTTAAAACAAAAGTATTAGAGGAGTATTTAAAGGT
>JAQBNS010000123.1 GCA_028288405.1 Chitinophagaceae bacterium | reverse complement strand
CCGGTCAAGTCACCTTGGCCAATATCTTAAACGTAACAGAAGAAACGATTTCTGGTTTACGCATTATTAAAGCATTCAACGGAGAGAAATTCATTCGCCAAAAATTTGACCAGGAAAACGATGGTTATGCCAATCTCATCCGTTCCATGAGTAACAAGAGGGAATTGTCTTCGCCTCTTTCTGAATTCATGGGTGTATGCTTAGTTGGAGTAATCCTATGGCTAGGAGGAAACATGGTATTCTCAGGAGAACTGGAACCGAGTCAATTCTTCTTCTTCATCATCTCATTCTATCAGATTCTTGTTCCGGTTAAAGGCATTGCCGGTTCGATGACCAACATTCAACGCGGTATTTCTGCGGGAGAAAGAATCTTTAGAATTTTGGATGCCCCTAATGAAATTACAGACAAACCCAATGCAAAAGAAATTAACAGTTTCAATGAACACATTGAATTTAAAAATGTATCCTTTGCTTATGGTGACGCTACAATTCTAAAAGACATCAACATTGAGATCACCAAAGGAAAAACGATTGCGTTGATCGGTCCATCTGGTGGTGGCAAGTCCACACTGGCAGATTTGATTCCACGCTTTTACGATGTGGCACAAGGCGAAATAAAACTCGATGGCATCAACATCAAAGACATCTCTCTGCATTCTTTGAGAAGTCAAATTGGTGTTGTGTCGCAAGAATCCATTTTGTTTAACGACACCATCTACAACAACATTGCGTTCAGCACAGAAGGTGCAACCGAAGAAAAAATTATTCAGGCAGCAAAGATCGCCAACGCACACGAATTTATTTTGCAAACGGAAAATGGATACCACACCAATATCGGTGATCGTGGTATGAAATTATCCGGTGGACAAAGACAACGCATCAGCATTGCACGTGCCATTTTAAAAAATCCTCCGATTCTTATTCTCGATGAAGCGACTTCCGCTTTGGACAATGAATCGGAACGTTTGGTACAAGATGCCTTGAATCAATTGATGAAAAACAGAACATCCTTAGTCATTGCACACCGTTTGTCTACGGTACAAAATGCAGATGAAATTTTAGTATTGGAAAAAGGCAGCGTAGTAGAACGCGGCAACCACCAAAACCTAATGGCCAATAAAGGATTGTACAGCAAATTGTATAATCTGTATAATGACAAAGGGATTATTGAATAGGTAGTATTCATGTCAATAACTATTAAAATGGTTTCATAATTATATGAAACCATTTTTTTTTGCAATACCTAATCAATTAATAGCTAAAGAGAATCTGTCCATCCAGAACAAGGAGAAGCTGATTTAGTATATTTTTTAACATTGTTCCTTCAGGAACAGAATCTCTGTAACTATAAAAAGAAAGGAAGTCCCACTAGGACAATCTTATTACTTATCGTCCCAGCGGGACAACATCTCGGTAGCTTATTATTAAAAATAGCAATAAGTCCCAGAGGGACGAAAGAAACACGGTTGGATAAAAATATCATTCTAAAAATATATTTAAACCGGATCATGAAAAATGTAGGTTTCATTATAATCAATTTCAAATTTCTGTAGAAATTCCCTGTATTCCACAAGCATTGATTTTTGTTTATGATGCTGTTCTTGATTATCAATATAAGAAACAACTCTGGAAAGCTGTGATTTCGAATAAGAAAAAGCGCCATACCCCGCTTGCCACCTGAATCTCTTGCTTGTCAATTTTTTCTCATTAATCCATTTTGAAGAACTTGCCTTGATGTGTTGCATTAAATCCGATAATGATTGATTGGGTCGCATTCCAAAAAATATATGTATATGATCAGGCATACCATTAATCGCAACGACTTTATGATTATAATGTTGAATGATAGCTGTGATATAATTATATAAATCATTCTTCCATTCTTTGTCAATTAAACATTGACGGTATTTAACTGCGAAAACCACTTGTATGTGTATTTGCGTGTACGTATCTGACATATCTAAAAAATTACGTCCCGCCGGGACTTATAAAAAATAACCAATTTTAATATCTACCGGGATTTTGTCCCGCTGGGACAATTTAACATCATTCACACGGATAATACAATTTCAATTCTTCGATGTGTTCTTGAGCCTTCGGTTCAAGGCCGGGTTGCAATTCTTCCCAGCATGTCGATTTTATTTTCAATTGACCAAGGATAAAACGAGCATCCTTTCCAGACAAATAAAAATGTCCGTTTAGTTTTTGATAATCTGCTGTCTTTATACTGCTAACTATCGGAACGGCTTTTATCTCTGTCCATTTTTGCAATACGGTCAATGCTTCGGGAGTGATGCCGTAGATCTCTGCATATTGCTTTTTACTCGCATATCCTTTTAACAACTCTCTGTATTTTAAAATCCGTTTCGACAGCACAGTGCCTATCGCAGGCAACGCTTCTAAGGCAACACTATCCGCCGTATTAATATCTAATACAATCAATGAAGGTTGTTGTTTCTTAATTGTTATAGGAGGCCTTGAAACTTCTAGCTCTATTAAATATGGTTTTACCTGAATGACACGAGACGAATCCATTCCATAAATAGCATACAAATCATTGACCTTCCTGAGTCGTTTGACCTTACTCTGGTATTTCAAAATACGTTTTGACAAATATGCCGGTAAGCCAGCAGCAATCCAGTCTTCCTGCTTCATTTCATCCATCCGTTTATGAAATAACGCGACTGATTTATTACTGCTAAGTGAGACCGACAAAGAATCTTTCAACTCGGCCTCTTGCAAAATCAAACGCACATCACCAACGTCATAAGGAGCGGGATACAAGTAATAGGTGAAGAGTGGTGAACAAACAATGGCTGCAGTAAAAAATAACAACCACAAATACGCTTTAGCCTGGCGATGATCCAATTCAAAATACGCCCTGCCGAGATGAAAAAAATGTCGCAGCATAAAAATCTATTTCCTAGTAGACGCTAAAGTCTACTTCTATGCTTCCGCTCAAACCAAAAAATTATTCGGACTCTATCGAAAGCCTGACTTGGTATAAAGCATCCAGTGTAATACTGGAATCAAGAGAAATATTTTTCTCGATCGCTCTCTTACGAGAATCTTCCAACCAATTTTTATCCGATTTAATAAAATTTCTAAAATCCTCTACTTTCTTTTTATAAGTTTCAAAATCTACAGTTTCTTTGGTTAACATCTTATAGGTATTGTCAATAAATGACCATGGGAAATTAGCCAAATTACCGGGTGTTGCTAAAAGAATATAAACATCATGCTGATCAATCTCCTGTTTTATGTTCACCATTTCTGTAGATGCCGTGCCTTCCTTCTGATAAAAAATAGATTTATTATAATACCAAAACTGAGAATTATCAGCAAATGAATTTTGTATGTAGCCTTTCATTCCCCAATAAAAACTGTCGCCCACAACGATGACCGATGGTCTTGTCTTTCCATCGTATGGTTCACACTGTACGTTAGGATACCTCATTTGATCGGCGGGAAATTTGAACAGCAAATTCATGCCCTTCGCTATATCATAATCTACATCATTCTCTGTATCCGGTCCGTATACCGTTTCACTATCTTTCCAGTACAAATTAGGCATATCAATTCCTCTTACTCGCTCAACATATCGGACAATAGAATCAGCCGCGATATCAGATCCATACATACTCCAATGAACACCATGTTTGGGATAAAGCAGATAATTGTATTTCTTTTTATTATCCATAAAATATTGATTGAAATCGATATAATTTATTCCTAATGTTTTAGCATAGTGTATATACCGCTCAATATTGGTGGTGCTTCTTTTTGCTTTGTATTCATCCGGAATATATTCGGGATAATAAAAACCTTTACCCGGAGCAAACACAACAATGATTGTCTTATTCAACTTATTAAATGATTCACAAATAAATTTGAGTTTTTCCATTCTCTCCTTGATCTTATCGTCACCGATAAAATCTTGTCCGTAATAAGCACTGATGTAGCTTTTTTCATATAGGTAGGTATCTTTTCCTATCACGACATCCTTTGCTAATGTTTTTCCAAAAAAACTATATGCAACCTGATTATGAAAACGTATACTCCAATCTCTAAGGCCGAAGGTTTCGTTCTTATTCTTTTCTTTCTGTGTTTGATACTCTCCGCTAAACCATGCTTCTTTAGAAAAATTCATCTCCATGGTGGTGGTCATAAATCCGTCTAATGGTTTTTCCGGTAAAACATGAGTGGTGCTTTGTAAGACAGGGACTACCAAACAAAACAAAATAACTAATAACAAATAAGCAGGTAGTTGTTTTTTATTCATCATACTAGAACCTGAAATAAATAAAAGGATTAAAGCCGACTGCCGCAATAAAGCTTACAGACAAACCAAATAAAAACAAACACAGTAGTGTCATGAATACTTGCATCTTGGTTGTATACTTACTCCAATAAATAAGATCATGTATGTCTTTACCTTTCTTAAAGTATGTGAAAAAAGAAAAGAATACAGCAAGAATGAAGAACGTGTAGAACTCTGTGTCCAATGAAGCGGAAGAGCCATAAAAAGAAAACATTCGTTTTAAATAATGAATCGCTCCCGAAAATGTTTCTATCCTGAAAAACACCCAACCTATAGTGATCACGAAAAAGGTAAAGAGCGTGCTGCCTAACTTTCCAATTTTCGTATATACATTTAATAAAAAGCTACGCTCCAACACCAGGAACAGGCCATGATAAGCGCCCCATATGATGAAGTTCCAGGATGCCCCATGCCAAAAACCGGATGCTAAAAAGACGATCCACAAGTTAAAATAGAGACGCCATTTTTCATTGACTCTGTTTCCGCCTAAAGGGATGTAAAGATAGTTGCGCATCCAATTGCCGAGGGTGATGTGCCATCTGCGCCAAAATTCTGTAACACTTTGCGCGATATAAGGATTGTTAAAGTTCTCCGGAAACTTAAACCCGATCATTCTGGCTATACCAATAGCCATGTCTGAATATCCGGCAAAATCAAAGTAGATCTGGAAGGTATACGCCAAAATACCAATCCATGCCATGTAAGAAGATAAGTCTGCATAATTGGAAGCAAAAATAGCATCCGCCTGCATACCCATCTGATTGGCGATGATGACTTTTTTTGCAAGACCAATAGCAAAGCGAAAAAAGCCCATCAGCCTTTCATCTGCTGTATCATTTTTGGAACGGTCTGAAATCTGATCAGCGATTTCATGATACCTTACAATCGGACCGGCAATTAGTTTAGGGAATAAGATAATGTATAGCTGATAATCCCAAAAGTTATTCAATGGTTTGTGTACTCGTCTATAGACATCTACCACATAAGTAATCGTTTCGAACGTATAAAAAGAAATACCAATCGGCAAGATTAATTTGGTCCAATGAATGCCGGACATCCCCGCAAGAGAAAGTACTTCGTTTGCATTCTCAATGAAAAAATTGGAATACTTAAAATAAAACAACAAGCCTAAATTGATTGACACAGATAAGGTCAGCATCAATTGCCGGTGCAAACGCTTTTCCGTTTTATCCATCCACCGCACCAGGTGATAGTCCAGGAATGTAGTGCCTAATATGACAAAGATAAACTTAGGTGCACCCCAGGCATAAAAGAAAATACTAAAAAAAAGGATGACGAAGTTTTTGTATTTCTTGTCGGCGAAATAATAGGTCAGCAAAAACGCCGGTAAAAAATACAGGAGAAAAATAATACTACTAAAAACCATACTCTTTCAATAAGCTACAATATAATTGTTAAAAAGGAATGTACCAAAACCTGCTTTTTAGATCTTACGCATCAAACGATAAGCCTTTAAATCTTTTTTTACTTCCGGTGCCAGAAAATACAAACCGATGATGTTGGGAATACCCATGGCAAAGATCATGGCGTCGGAAAAATTAACTACACTGGTTAAATTCATGCTGGCACCTGCTACAGTAAATAAGCAGAAAATAGAATTATAAATAGCGGAACTAATTTTACTTCTTCCGAAAATATAATTCCAGGATCTTAATCCATAATAGGACCAGGAAATCATAGTAGCAAATGCAAATAAAATCACAGCGACTGACAGCACATAAGGAAACCAGGGAAGAACAGAAGCAAAAGATACAGATGTCAACGCCACACCATCATGAGCTTGTTGCGTATATACACCGCTGATGACCACAATCAGTGCTGTCATCGTGCACACAATGACGGTATCTATGAATGGTTCCAGCAAACCAACCAATCCTTCCGTAACAGGAATTTCTGTTTTCACGGCAGCATGTGCTATAGGAGAGGAACCGATACCGGCCTCATTTGAAAATGATGCCCTGCGCAAACCTGCTACCATGGCTCCGATACAGCCACCGGTAACGGACTTCCAGGAGAAGGCATCTGAAAGAATCAATCCGAAAGTACCGGGTATACGATCATAATAATAAGCGAGTATCACAAAACCTGCCAACATGTAGATGCCACAAACAAAAGGCACCAGTTTATCTGCCACGTTAGCGATGCGCTTCATGCCACCGAAAATAACCAGTCCGCATAAGATGGCAAAAACTAAACCAACGATCCATGCTTTATCGTACAGAAAAGAATCATGACCACCTGTCACGTGAATCAATTGCGCCGTCGCTTGATTGCTTTGAAAGATGTTGCCACCACCCATTGTACCACCGATGCACATGATACAAAAAAAGACAGCAAGGAAAGCTCCCCATTTTTTCAATGGTGTTTTCTTCAATCCTTCACTCAGGTAGTACATCGGACCACCATAGACTTCTCCATTGGCAGCAATCTGTCTATACTTCACACCAAGTGTACATTCTATAAATTTTGCTGACATCCCAAGAAATCCCGCAAGTATCATCCAGAATGTTGCTCCCGGACCACCCGTCTGTACAGCGATAGCAACACCTGCTATATTTCCTAAACCCAATGTACCGGATAAAGCAGTAGCCAATGCCTGAAAATGGCTGACTTCTCCTTTGTGTCCCGCTTCATCGTATTTACCAAAGGCAATACCGACCGCATGGCGAAACAAACTGAAATTGATGAATCGAAAATAAACCGTGAAGATCAATCCTGCTGCAATCAGCCAGATGACAATCAATGGAAACTGTACACCGGCAACAGGAACAGCATAGAACATGACCTTCGATACCACATCCGCAACGGGTGATACATAATAGTCGACAATCTGATCCAGTCCTTGTGGCATTATACTTTTTGTGGCAGTTGATTGGCTAATACTTGTATGCCTTCTTCAAACGTATGCGGTTCATATCCTAAATCACGTTTTGCTTTATCTATGATAAAGCCCGTCTTCAATGGCCGTCTGGCCGCTTGCTTAAAAGTAGACGAATCTGCTTTTTCAATCAATGAAGCATCCAGTTTAAAAAACTTTGCGGTGTGTTGCGCAATATCGTAAGGCGTTAATAAATCTGCTCCTGAAATATTATAGACGCCTTGTGCTTGTTTATCTACTGCCAGAAAACATCCCATAGCCAAATCCTCAGCCAGCGTAGGCGTACGCCATTGATCATTGACTACCTTGATGATTTTATTTTGCTCTAAATTATTCTTTACCCATAATACGATGTTCGAGCGGCTCATGTCAGACACAATACCAAAAACCAAAACGGTGCGTAATATGGACCATTTGCCTTTCATTGCTTGCACAATCTGCTCGGCTTTCAATTTACTTTCGCCATAATAGCTGATGGGATCCGGTTGGTCTTCTTCTGTCAATGGACCTTTTTCTCCATTAAAAATAAAATCAGTCGAAAGATGCACCAGGTAAATATGATGCTTGTCGCAGGCTTGCGTGATATACTCCACCGCTTTTACATTCAACTCGTCACAACCGGCATGATCTGTTTCACATTGATCTACATTGGTCATAGCCGCCGTATGAATGACCGCATCAGGTTTGTAAGTTGACAATACCTCTTCTACTTCTTGTGGATTGGTGATATCAAGGCTTACATATTTATACCCCTTCTTATCGGGATAACGATCCTCTCCTCTTGCTGTAGCAATAAGATGGTACTTGGAATTTCCTTTTAAAAGATCCGTTAGCTTTTGTCCTAACAATCCATTCGAGCCGGTTACTAAAATTGTTTTCATGATTACTTCCCCTCGTAAAATGATTTGGCTTTGTATTTTTTGATAATCTTGGAACGCTTCATTACATCTACTTTCATTGTCATGTAAATATTCTCCAAAGGTCTGTTACGATTGTCTATTTGTTCATTGGCTATCTTACGCATCACATCAAAGCCATCCATTACCTGGCCGAATACGGAATACTGTCCATCCAAATGTTTAGCCCCATTATCTTCCAACACAATGTAAAACTGCGACCCATTAGAAGTACGCTGCGGATTCGCCTGATCACCGATGCGTGCTGCTGCAATCGCTCCTTTT
Organism: Chitinophagaceae bacterium; assembly: GCA_028288405.1. GTDB lineage: Bacteria > Bacteroidota > Bacteroidia > Cytophagales > Cytophagaceae > JACMQM01. The sequence continues at coordinate 7,943 of JAQBNS010000123.1, read as the reverse complement.
TGATGTTTGAGCCCTGTGGATAATTCGGCAGGTATGGTAGATCCATTGCTTCCCATTCCATCATTCAATGGATTTTTATCTTTCGATAAACTGTCTCCGCCTTGTATCATAAAACCATCAATGACACGATGGAAAGTAGTGCTGTCATAAAAACCCGACTTCGCCCGTTTTACAAAATTTGCTTTATGTAAAGGGGCATTGTCTGACAACAAGACGATCATATCACCATACGTTGTCTTAATGGTAATTACGTAATCTTTATCTGCGTCTAACGTTTCTGTTGTCTGAGCAAAACCGTTTAACGTACAAGCAAAAAATAACAACGTCAGTAGTGACTTCATAAACTATTTTTTATTTTTCTTTATTTCTTCCAATATTTCAAGACCACCCTGGGCAATGATATCATCCGCCAATCGGTTGCCGATAGCAAGTGCATCTTTTTTATTGCCTTTCTGAACGCCTTCTATTTGTCTTGTTCCATCCAGGCTGATTACTCCTCCTTTTAAAATCAAGTTGTCTCCATCCAATTTGCCCAAAGCAAAAACAGGTACACTGCAACCACCTTCCATTGTTTTTAGAAAAGAACGTTCGGCCAGCAAACAATATTCTGTGTTGACATCATTCAAGGTCGCTTTTAGAAATGCTTTCTTTTCAGCAGACAGATTCACCGCTGTTTCAATGGCCAAAGCGCCTTGACCTACTGCAGGAGTAAAGGTTTCTTCGCTCAACTCTTCTACAATATATTGACTCATGTTCATGCGATGCACGCCGGCATAAGCCAAAATCATGGCATCACATTGTCCTTCTTCCATTTTGCGCAAACGTGTTTGCAAATTACCACGCATGTCCACCAAATGAATACCGGGATAATAATGATTCAAAGCCGCACGTCTTCTCGTAGAAGAAGTACCTATTTTAAAATCATTGACAACAGCCATCTTGAGCGTGAGTTGATTATTCAAACTCAATACCACGTCATTTACTTTTTCTCTTTCGCTAAATGCGATCAGTTCTAATTCTTGTGGAATGACAGAAGGCATGTCCTTCGCACTATGCACGGCCAAATCGATTAAGCCTTGTTTGAGTTCTGTCTCCAGTTCTTCCGTAAATAAACCTTTCGATCCAATTTCTGACAAGGATTGATTTAAAATTTGATCGCCTTTTGTATCAATAATTTTTATCTCCGTTTCTGCACCTTTGGCCTGCAATAAGGCTGATACATGTTCAGCCTGCCACAGCGCCAGCTTACTCCCTCTTGTTCCTATGACAAATCGCATCATTCTATTTATTGCTAAATAAGGTATGTACTTTAAAATATAAATCCGTCATCATGATGCGGGCATTGGCATTGCGATCAATTTGCATGGTGGCTTCACTGAACAAACGCGAAGCCTGCTCGATATTTTCATGCGACAGGAACTTACCCAACTTCTGAATAAATTCTTTTTCTTCCTGCTCCAAACGCAAAATACTTTCTGCATCATTTATAACCAGCAAACCTTCACGCATGTAATTGTTTCCCATTTGAAAAAACCCTTTTTGATCATCTTTTGACAGAGAAGAAAAAGTATCGGCCCAATCCAGTCCTTCGTTTAATTTGGACGACATGAAACACACACGCAACCAATCTCTAAATAGGCTGCCCACGTCAGACGTTACACCTTCTGCGAGCTGCATGGCACGACGGATGCTGCCGTCGGCAAGGAAGGATTTGGAGGAAGCTTCTTTCGCTGACATCTCTTGTTGAGAAACCAGATAGCTTTCCACCTCTTCATCTGTGAATGGTCTTACTCTTATTTTTTGCGTACGCGATAGAATCGTAGTAATGATGGCATCCGGTTGTTGTGCGACCAAAAGAAACAATGTTTTATAAGGCGGCTCTTCCAACACTTTCAAAATCGCATTGGCGGCTTCTTGTCGCATGACTTCCGGCAACCATATCACCATGATTTTATAATCGGCTTCGTATGACTTCAGCGAAAGTTTGCGGATGATCTGCCGGCTTTCTTCTACCGGAATCAACATGGCTTTATTGTCCGCTTCTATTTGTTTGGCCCAATCGGAAAGATTGCCATAAGGAGAATGTTCGATAAATTTTCTCCACTCGGGTATAAAGACATCACTGCTTAATTCTGCTTTGCCTTCACCCTTTGCTTTCAATGCTTCCTTTACATTGGCATAGGGGAAAACAAAATTAAGATCCGGATGAATCAGTTTGTTCAGCTTTACACAAGAAGGGCAAGTTCCACAAGCATCATGAGCTACCATGTCTTTGTTTTCACAATTGACATAAGTGGCCAAAGCCAAGGCCAAAGCCAAAGCACCTGAGCCTTCGGGACCGTAGAACAACAAGGCATGCGCCAGGTGATTATTATCTACGGCATGCAACAATTGTTGCTTCACATCTTCAAGACCGGGGATTTGTTTAAATAGCACCCTCTTATTATTTAGTGTTGTACAAATTATAGTGTTCCCAAACGGCTTCCAACAATACTTTGTCTTCCGCTGTCACGGTTTGCTTTTTCAATTTCTTAGTTTGTTCTGCCATGTGAAACCATTCTTCCTTACGATACGCCTTCAACTCCTGCGGTGATCCCCAGGAATACGAAGGAATGTATTTCTCAGGAAAACCGGTATCAAATAAGTTAGCACCAATGCCCATGACAGTGCCGGTATTCAAAGTAGTACCGATACCGCAACGGCTATAGTCGCCTATGAATACGCCACAAAAAGCCTTACCGGTTTTTTCATACGAAGCAGTCGCCATGTTATACACGCTCACTTCGGAATGATTGTTTTTCATGTTGGACACATTCGTTGCTGCTGCCAGATTGCACCATTCACCCACCACAGAGTTTCCAATGTAACCGTCGTGTCCTTTATTGGAATAACCAAAGAACACCGTATTGTTTACTTCGCCTCCGACTTTCGAATAAGGACCAATGGTACAATCGCCCCTGAACTTACTGCCCATGGCGGTCACTGCACCTTCACACAACGCAAAACCTCCGCGAATCAAAGTACCTTCCTGTACTTCCGCTCCTTTGGCAATGAATACAGGACCGGTTTCCGCATTGATCACTGCCGCTTTGATAGAAGCGCCTTCTTCTATGAATATGTTTTCTTTGCCGTAAAGTATAGTTGCCGAATCAATATTGATGGCACGCTTACGCGTTTGGCAAGCCCATTCAAAATCATTTTTAATTTCTTCGCCGTTGTAAGAAAAGATATCCCAAAGACGATTGATCTTTCTTATCACACCCGTTGCTCTGCGTGTTTTATTGGGAGTATCTCCCCGGAGAGCCAATACCGATCCATCTTCTGCCACTAATTTTTCTCCTGCGGCCAACGCTAAAATTTGTTGAGTGATGGACGCATCAGGAAGCAATGCAGCATTGATGTACCATTCATTTTTCTGAGTGCTAAAATGCGTTTGCAAATAAGAAGCCGACTGAAAAGAAGCTTTCCCTTTTAAATGCATTTCCCATTTTTCGTAGATACAAAAAATACCCACCCTGATGTAAGCGATCGGTCTCAATGCCGTAAAAGGCATCAGGTGATGGCGTAGCTCGGATTCGTCAAACAGGGTGAAGTCCATATACAAAAATAAAAAAGTCTTCCGATAAACACCGGAAGACTCTTAAAACTATAAACGAAAAGTATGACTACTTTTTGTAACGCTTGTTGAATTTTTCTACGCGACCAGCAGTATCCAGGAATACGTTTTTACCAGTGTAGAAAGGATGAGAAGCTGAACTAACCTCTATTTTAACCAATGGATATGTTTTTCCATCTTCCATAGTGATGGTGTCGCTCGTTTTAATCGTAGAACGGCTGATGAATTTTACTTCACTAGTAGTATCTAAGAAAACTACGTCTTTATATTCCGGGTGAATTCCTTCTTTCATAACAATGCTTTTTTCTATTAAGGGCTTCAAAATTAGGAAATCCTCGTCTTTAAACAAAGATAGACTGCCTTTTTTTTAGGTTTTTGGCTTAAACTGTTAAATTGCCTAAAAATAGCCCTATTTTACCCCATGAGCACGGCCAATTTAATCCTCGACAAGAAGCAAACCCTGCAGAAAATCAGGAGAATAGCCTTTGAAATCTACGAACACAATTTCAAAGAAAAGGACATTGTTCTGGCCGGAGTGGACGGGATGGGTTACAGTTTTGCCCAATTGCTACAAAAAGAACTGGAAGAAATCTCTCCTATCAAGGTCCTTCTGGTAAAAGTGAGCCTGGACAAAGAAGCACCCAGCCAGAGCGAGGTGATCCTTGATTTACCGATTGACCAGCTAAAAAATAAAACCATCATCGTGACCGACGATGTGTTGAATACCGGTAAAACACTGGCTTATAGCTTGAAGCCCTTTCTGGACATCAAAGTAAAAAAACTTCAAACAGCCGTCGTCGTCAACCGTGGACATCACTCCTTCCCCATTATTGCCGATTATGTAGGTCTTTCTTTGGCTACCAGCTTAAAAGAGCGCATTGAAGTTTTATTGAAGGGCAAGGAAGCAGGCGTGTACTTATCGTAGTCTTAAGAGCAGATACATCATTTACCCAAACTCCTCATTTTTATGATGACTTACCAAAAGATTGGCAGCTACTCTTTACTTGCAGTAGGCTTATTTTTGATTTTATCTTCTTGTTCCAAAAAGAGCGATCCCTACAATGCCACGCCGGACTATGTAGACTATAGCAAGTATCCATGGTATGCGTACCTCGACTCTAATGAAGATACGATTCAAATAAAAAATAATGAGCTATATATCTGTATGGCTCCACGTGATATTAATAACACCAATCAAGAACTTGCAGTTTCCAGTGTATCTAGATTTCAACCGGTAACAGGTGATTTCGAAATGAGTTTGGATTATGAAAAAGCCTCTAATTTTTTCCTTGACCTGATCTCCAATAATCAAAAAGATAAAGACGCTACAGTTTCTGTCGATAATGACATCACCACTATTGGCTGGGGCACAAGCTATCAGTTGCAAGGTTCTTATGATTTTGAAAGTTCTACTTCAGGAACGATCACCGTAAAAAGAACAGGGCAAACACTGAAAGTAACAATTCTCAAAAACTATATTTCGGGAGGTGTGCCTACACAAAAAACACAAGAAGCCAGTTGTCCGAATTTCTATGATGGAAAAACCAGTATGACTTTTTCATCTCTTCCTTTCACTGGAACTGCTGAACGTGTAACCTTCAAACGCTTTTCTCTAACTGACAATACAGGCAAAACGATTATCGATAATTTTAGCAGTTCGGATTCACTGTACGTTTCTCGTAAGAATTAATTTCTCTTATACTTCTATAACACTTTTGTTATTCACCCTAATCTTACTTATATGAAAAAGCATTTTTCTCTCCTTGTGTTTTCTTTATTGGCATTAAGTATTTCTCTTTCGTCTTGTAAAAAATCAAACGATCCAGACCCTTCTAATGACGGCGGATCTGCAACACCTAAACAACAATATGAAAAAAAATGGGTCATTAACAATGCTTCCGCTAATAGAATAGCAGCTAGTAATGATTCAACCGATATCCAGTCCATAGAACTTCACCAAAGTACTTATATCATCATTCTGTCTAATGGCACGCCTATTACAGGCTCCTTTACAAATACAGATGATGACCAACTTAATTTGAACAACTATGGCACATTAGTGATATCTGAACTTTCCGCTAATACCTTCACGTTCTCTGTTCACCTGTTAAATACAGATGGTTCAGTAGACTTTTCTTCTACTCCCGCCGTATCTGTTACCACTACAGACAGGGAACCGAATTTCTATAAAACATGGAAAGTTACAGGACATACCAGCGATTTGAATGCTGAAAACAGTTCTTGGGAATCTATTGATGAAATTCGTGCCACTTTTTCAGAATACGGAACATACCTTGTACAAACGAAGTACAAAGCAGGCCAGGCACCTGACTCATTAAAATTTTACGATGGCACTTATTCTTATGGGATCAATACCTGGAAATGGTCCGACGATTCCCATCAGTCTCTCTGTTATGGACCTTGGGACAATACGACCAATGAAGTGGTTTGTACAGATAACAATAGCTTAGATATTGTTTTTACTAATGATGAAAAAACAACCATGAGATGGACACAACATCTTACGGTATTAGATACTACTTATACAGATACCTATAATTTAGAATTACAGTAAACAATAAAGGTCCATGATGTAACTCATGGACCTTTATTATTTTTATACTTATGAATTGATATCACCGAACACAAGCCAAAATAGGTTGAAAAAACACAATAATAATTTTTTATTTTTTCCAGCTGAACAATTCTCCTCCTTTATTCAGTATCCTTTTATACACTCTTCCCGCGAAGGCCACAGCACCAGCACTCGCTAAGCCCAGTGACAGTACATTCATCCAAAGCTCACTAAATGTTACACCGAGCCCCGCTCTCAGCGTCAACACCACCGGAGCCGTAAAGGGAATGACGGACAACCACTGTGCCATGTCACCGGAGGGATCGGCGATGACAGCACCTGAAGTAATGAAAGAAAAAATCAAGGGAGAGGTGACCGGCAACACATAAGGCTGCGCATCCGATTCTCTTCCGGAAACCATTCCGATGATGGCAAACACCGCGGAGTATAAAATAAAACCAAATACCATAGCGACAACCATCGTGAGTAGTAAAGTCATCCAATGAATATTATCCATCATGCTCAGCCAATCGTACCAACCCGCAGCCTGGCCAATATCTGCCTGATCGGTATGCAATAGTGAAGCATGAATATTTTTGGCAGAAAAAGAATTCAATGCTCCTCCATATTTCTGTTTGAAAAAATAAAACGGAACATACGATATACCCAACCATAAAATAAACTGTACAAAGCTCGCCAAGCCCACGCCAACTATCTTTCCCATGATCCAGGTAACCGGAGATACACTGGATAAAATAATATCCATCACCTTGCTGCTTTTTTCTTCCATGACTCCTTTCAATAAGGAAACGCTGTATGTAAATAAAAAGAAATACACGAGTATCGAAGCCAACAGCGCCACGGTTTGCTGGAGGGGCGAAAAAGAAAGTTCCTCTTCTTTGACCCGCGGTTTGAAACTGACCACGTGGCCTGGCACTTCAGCAACGGAAGGACTTATGCCGCTCAATGTGCGCAGGAGATTTAAACTGTCCAGGGGATGCAACGTTTCCTTTGTGCAAATTGTCCAAAGCGTGTCTTGTCCTGTATTTAAATCGCACAGCACCGGTGAGGTACCGGATAAAAACACACCCAGCGCTTCATGACTGCTGGTATCCATCAATTGCACCTCATAGTTCGCCATGCTCAATGGAACCCGGTGCTGCATCCGCTCAGGAACATTTACCATCATCGTTTTCTTTTCCTGCAAACTGCTTGTAATAGCATAAGGCACGACACTTAAAATCATCAATACCACAGGACCCATCAAAGACAATATCCAGAAAGCAGGCTTGTTCATCCGTACCGCGCACTCCCGTTTGGCAATGTTCCAAAACTTACTCTGCATGCGTATCATTTGTTAGTTGTACAAATACTTCATGCAAGGATCGTTTATACTTTTTAATAGACTCCAGATTAGCACCGCTCTTCTCTATGGCAGAAATAACAGCCGGAAGCGCTGTATTGCCCAGAGAAAAACGAGTCCTGTAATGACCGTTCTCTTTCAGTTCCACCGATTCGATTTGAACCAACGCATGCCAGGATGTATCTCCACCCGTTGTATTGATCTGCCACATACCCGCAGGCTGGCGGCAGAGCTCAGCCGGTGTACCGTATGCTTTTCGCTCTCCATTGTGCAATACCAATATGCGATCGCATAAGGCCTCTACACTTTCCATGCGATGAGAAGAGTATATGATTTTCTTTCCTTGTTTTCTAAATAACTGAATTTGCTCTTTTTACCAATCCGTTTGA
>JAQBNS010000115.1 GCA_028288405.1 Chitinophagaceae bacterium | reverse complement strand
ATCCTCATTGGTTATGATGCAAAAATGGCAACGAAAAGCTTACGCTGTTTGTCAAGTTATTTATGGAAGACCTATACCATCCCCGACTGAAGAATAAAACATACGATGCCATAGTGATTGGATCCGGACTTGGAGGGATTACAACCGCAGCTCTTTTTGCCAAAAGTAAAAAGAAGGTTTTGGTATTGGAAAAACATTACGAGCCTGGTGGATTCACCCATACCTTTAAACGCAAAGATTTTATTTGGGATGTGGGTGTTCATTACGTTGGACAGATGAACAAAGAAAACGCGATGATGCGTAAAGTCTTTGACTATGTAACAGAAGGTCAATTGAAATGGACTTCCATGGGAGAAGTCTACGACAAAGCCATCATAGAAAATGATGAGTATTCTTTTGTATGTGGCGTTGAAAATCAGATCCGGGAATTTGTACGTCACTTTCCTGAAGAAGAAGCAGCCATTAGGAAGTACTACACGACAGTAGGAACCATGGGCACAGCTACTGCCATGTTTTTCGGTGAGCGCAGCATGCCCGCTTTTATCAGCAATCTATTTGGTTTTTTCCTGCGACGGAAGTTTAATAAATTTTCAGACCAAACAACGTATGACGCATTAAGTAAGCTCACATCCAACCCAAAGCTAATCTCCGCTTTATGTGCTCAATGTGGGAACTATGGTCTGCCTCCACAACAAAGTAGCTTTGCGATGCAAGCTATGATTGCCGAGCATTATATGGATGGTGGTAATTATCCTGTTGGCGGTTCTGCCGAAATACATAAAACGATTATCAATAGCTTGAAAAAAAATGGAGGCGAATTAGCGTTAAAAGCCGAAGTCTCTGAAGTGATCATCAAAAAAGGCAAAGCGATCGGTGTACGGTTGACGAATGGAGATGAATTATTTGCCCGGGTTATTGTCAGTGACGCAGGAGCCAGCAATACCTTTAAAAAATTAATTCCTTCAACAGAAAAATTACCGTACACTCTTACTCAAAAACTACAAGCCACTAAAGCATCCGTTGCCCATATCTGTTTGTACGTGGGATTGAATAAGTCCGATGAAGAATTAAATTTACCGAAGCACAACATTTGGTTATATAACAGCTATAAATTTGACGAAGGATTTAAAGCCTTCATTAACGAACCTGAATCGGAACCTCCTTTGGCCTACATTTCTTTCCCTTCCGCCAAAGATCCTCAGTGGGCAAAAGAGAAACCCGGCAAAGCTACTATACAAGTCATCTGTGCCGCTTCTTACGATTGGGTGAAACAATGGGAAGACACCCGTTGGCAAAAGCGTGGCGCCGACTATGACGCATTTAAGGAACGCCTAAAGGATCGTCTGTTGGAAAAACTGTATAGTGTAGTCCCTCAGATTAAAGGGCACGTGATCATTAGCGAAATTTCAACTCCCCTTTCCACCAAACATTTTTCCAATCATCCGACTGGAGAGATCTATGGTTTGGAACATACACCGGCACGATTCAGGATTAGAGAATTGAGAGTGCATACGCCTGTTAAAAATTTATACCTGACCGGCCAGGATCTGGTTACAGTAGGTGTTGGGGGCGCTTTGTTTTCGGGAGTCTTAGCGGCTTCTTCTATTCTGAAAAAGAATTATTTATGGAATGCATTAAAGTATAAAGTACCTGAATAAAAAAAACGCTGACCGTTCAAGTCAGCGTTTTTTTTATTCTTTAGAAGCTTTACTTTAATACATGATATAAGCTTTTGTGCTATTGCCGGTATCGACGAAGTTCATTCTTACATAACCTTCTGTACAACGTTCTCCTTTTACCTTAATTTTTTGACCTTCGAGATTAGTCGTAACTATAGATTTCAGCAAATCATTATTAGATTGTATCTCCGCAATGTGAATCTGATTGTTCTCATCTATCGTATACCTTAGCATAACAGTTCCATTAGGTATCCCACTTACGGTAGCCGCCTTCTCCATTTTACGATTTAATTGAGTGGCGATCGACTTGGAATTTGAACATTTGCATGTTTCTCCTTCATCAGCCATCGCTAATCCTGATGCACTCATCAAGATTACCAGCAAAGTACTTTTTAGTAATTTTTCCATGGTCTTCGATGTTTAAAGGGTGAAAACTTATTGTTAATATTAATTTAACGAATTGTTAACAATTTGGTAACATGAAATACAAACTATTTTAGGGCCTAATGAAAAACTTAACATTGGAATAAGTAAAAAAGGTATTTAAAGCAAAAAAAAGCCCTTTTGAACGAATTCAAAAGGGCCTATACTTTATCAGGGTGGACTATGAAAAAGCTACTTTTCTTAATTTTTAGAACATTTGTGTGTTGATTTCATCATTCGAAGATTCAACAAACTTCATTCGAACAATGCCTTCCGCACACTTTTCTCCTTTTACTTTAATAACTAATCCTTCCAGGTTTTCCAAAACGATTTGTTTTAAAGCCGCATCATTGGTTTGTACATCCAAGAGATGAATTCTATTCATATTATCGATAGAATACTTAAGTATTACAGTGCCATTAGGAATAGCGACACGCGTAGATACTTTATCCATTTTCACACTCAGTTGCGAAGCAATTTCCTGAGAGTTCGAACATTTGCATGTTTCACCTTGATCAGCCATCGCTAATTGGGAAACACTTAACATCATAACTATAAGCAAAGAGATTTTTGTTAGCTTTTTCATAGTGGTATGGTTTAAATGTAAAGTATACCACTAGATACGACAAAATTTACAAAAAAGTTCGTCAAAAAATCAGATAACAGGCTGTAAATAAGCCTATTAAATAGGTATAGTTTAATAATTAACTATAAATCAGTTGGTTAGTATAGACAAAGGCGACTAAACCTATAGAACACTATTTTTAGTGCTTGTAAAAAGAAGGACAAGGAAGTCTCTTCATCGGTTTGTGCTGCTTTTGGTGTTTAGAGTGAATATAAGTGATGTTCAACTCATGTGCACCGCCTGGTCTGGCTTGATTCAATTTAGATACTGTGATGTCGTAACTGTAGCTGATTGAAATGTCTTTATATTTCCAGCCCAGCAATAACACAACCGATTCATTATTTGGAAATTTCGGATCGTAATTTTTGATGGGAATACCTCTGTACCAAACACCGGCAAGCAACACGTTGTATTGACCGTATACACCTATATCCAACTGATCTGATTTACCTTGTGCTTTATAATGAAAAGTAGGCGTAATACTCACATCGGGTGCATCGTGCATATAAGCCATATGATGAGAAGCACTGTTGATCGGAATCTTGTAGCCCCCTGTCAATGCGATCTGCATAGGTAATCTTGCCACATCACCGGTAAAGGATTGATTAGGTGTATTCAAATGATGCGCACTCAATCCGGCCCAAATTCTATCCCCGTAGAACAAGGCTCCTGCACCTAGATCTGCATAATATAAATTTTGAGCAGGTGAATAAGAAGAATCTCCTTTATAACCTGAACTGTTCCATTGAGTAGGAAACGTTAATCCATTATAATTGATATTGCGCTGCACGCCACCTGCCTGTAAACCTGCTCTTATAGAATATTTTTCTGATACAGGTAAATTATAGGAATATTGGAGATGAATTTCTTTGGTTGAAATAGTACTCTTACCGGCCCAGTCGCTGAGGAAAAACATTCCCACACCACTGTTATATTTACTGAAGAAATGATCTACTCCTATAAAAGCAGTATTAAAATTAGCGTCCAAGCCTGGCCATTGCAATCTACTGTGCGCTATACCTCTCAAGGCATGGGCTGATCCCGCAAAAGCAGGATTTTGATAAGTAGGTACAGCATAGAATTGTGAGAACTGTATATCCTGTCCAATAGACACAGAACTTATACCTGCCCACAGTGCAAGTACCAAGTACAGGTTTAGCTTATTGATATGTCGTTTAAAGTAGAACACAGGATCCATCTAATGTTTTACATGAATAGTTTGTACGAATATACCAATCAGAGTCGATAAATACAAAAAACTCAAAATTAAGCATTTTCGTATTAAACCTTGTTACACAATTGTTGTATATTGTATATCGTTTTCAGCGCTAAATGTTACAAGATCTGTGAAAAAAGTTTTCATACTCGTTTCAATTCTTTTTTTAAGTACTTCGGGAATCTCCTTTTCTCAAAGTCTGTCTAAGAGAGAAGTCATTCAAATGGAGTCTGATGCTTACAGGCACTATAGAGATCTTAACTTTCATGAAGCTTTACCTATTTACCTTAAGTTAGATAGTTTGGACGCCAACAATCCGAAGTACATCTTCCCTATTGGTGTTTCCTATTTATATTTTAACAAAGTCGATCTTGCCATTCCTTATTTGGAAGCCTGCAAGGATAAAAAAGAAATCAAATCCGCGTCTCTTGATTACTACTTGGGCAAAGCGTATCATCTGAGCGGTCAATTTGAAAAGGCCATTGAATCCTATACGGAGTACAAAACGTTTTTCGGTCATAAGAATACCAAACAACACAAAAAGCTATACGAGGACATTGACAAAGAAATAGAATACTGTAAAAACGGTATTGTATTATATACGCTTCCTGTTAAAGTAACCATTTCCAATCTAGGCCCTTCTATTAATAGTCAGTATCCGGAATACGGTCCTGTTGTATCCGGAGATGAAAGAGAAATTATCATTACTTCCAGTCGTCCGGATACCAGAGGTGGAGAAAGGGATTTCCATACGGATGGACATTATTTTGAAGATTTATACATCAGTACAAGCGATGGTGTGACCTGGGAACCTCTTACGCGCATGAGTGATAGTATCAACACCAATGACCACGATGCCAGTGTTGCTTTATCCGCAGATGGTAAAAATCTTATTCTTTACAGATACACCAATGATGTATTGGAAAATGGTTCCGGTGATTTATACATAAGCACCTTGCGTGATTTGAAATGGAGCAATGCGCAGAAACTTTCATTTTCTAATCATAAGTATTGGGAACCTTCTGCAGCAATTTCCAGTAACGGTAAGACCATTATATTCAGTAGCAATCGAGACGGTTCGATTGGTGGAACAGATTTATATACTGTAGTGCAGAATGATCAGGGCGTATGGTCTATACCCGTTTCATTAGGAGCTACTATAAATACAGCGAGAGATGAAGATTCCCCATTCCTAATGCCGGATGGTAAAACATTATACTTCAGTTCAAAGGGACATAGCAGCATGGGAGGATTTGATGTTTTCATCTCTCATCTTTCTCCGGAGACATTGACCTGGTCTAAACCGGAGAACATAGGATATCCTTTGAATACACCTTACGATGATTTACATTTTTCCTGGAGTGCTGATGGTAAGCGAATGTATTTTTCTTCTATCAGACCTGAGGGTTATGGCGATCGGGATATTTATTCCGCAGCATTGATCAAAGAAGAATCAACTATTGATACCCTGCATACACAATTTTCTGCCACGGTTAGAGATGCCCGTTCGCAAGCGGCTATAGAGGCCATCATGAAAATTTACGAGTTGGACAATGAAGGTGCTACAACAAGTAATATCAGGCAATACACGATTTCTATGGAGCCTAATGTTTCTAATTCTATAGAACTGTCTAAAGGGAAAAAGTATCTTATCTTAGTGGAAGCACAAGGTTATAAACCCTATTCGGAACGCATTGATGCTTCTTCAACAGAAAGCCTACCGCTAGAAAAAATGTTTTCGATGTCAAAAGACGAGTAATCGTCTTTTTTTTTGTAAAGTGGAAGAAGGATTTTTGCTTCTTTGTTTTTTATTTTATATTATAACATTGAAAACTTACTACTAATCAATGATTATGAAAAAATTACTCCTTTGTTTTGCTCTTGTTTGCGGAGCTATGAATTTTGCTCACGCTCAACTACCGATGGATCAAGGTACCGGTAAAGTAACTTATCTCGAAGTAGTAGATGCTTCAGGTGTTAAATCCGCTGATCTTAATAAAGTGGTAAAAGAATGGGCCACTAAACAAGGTTTTACTCTGAAAGAGGATGGTGCAGAAAAATTGGTTTACGATGCCTCTACTGTTGTAGAATACCCTCCTGTATCAGGTTCCGTTAACCTTAAAGGTAAAGTGAAGTTTTCACTTTCTGTTTTCTGCAAAGAAGGTAAATACCGTTATATCCTGACTGACTTTGTGCATGAAGGCGATCCAAAAACAAAAGATAACGGAGGTAAATTAGAAGCGGTAAATCCAGAATGCGGGGCCACTAAGATGTCTGGCAAAGGCTGGGTTACAATAAAGAATAAAACCAACTCCAACATGAAAGCTTTGACTGATGATTTGAAAAGAGTCATTAAGGAATATCAAATGGATCCGGCTAATAAAACAGACTGGTAGTTTAATTCAAACATCATATAAAAAAAGACACCAAGAATATTGGTGTCTTTTTTTATACTCATTAAGGAAGCGGCCACCATTTTACGGTGGCTATTTGTGGTTGTTCCATTTTTTTTATAAGAGCTCCCAGTTTAGATAAGGCCGCTTTCATTTTATCTTCTTCCGTATTTGAAAAGTTAAAACGCGCAGTATTCAAAACCGGATTGGACGCGTAAAAAGTTTCTCCCGGCACAAAGATGATTCCTTCTTTCATGCTTTTTTCCAGTAGTTCCATGGTCTTAAATTGTTTTCCAAACTCCAACCAGAAGAACATTCCTCCTTCCGGTATTTGATACTTTACACTCTCCGGGAAGTATTCACGCATGGCAGCTAACATGGTGTTTCTTCGTTTACTATATAACATGCGTATAGATTGAAGATGTTCTTCTAAATCATAATGCGTTAAGTAATCATATATAATCTGCTGATCTAAATGTGAAGAATGAAGATCAGATGCTTGTTTCAAAATAGTCAGTCGTCTGATGATATCCGGTGTTGCAATCACCCACCCTATCCGTAAACCCGGAGCAACCATTTTAGAAAACGTTCCCAACAAAATAGTTTGTTCAGGTAATAAGGAATGCAATGTTGGAAAAGTTTCTCCTTCAAAACGTATTTCTCCATAAGGATCATCTTCTATAATGAATGCATCAGACTCTGCTATAATAGAAGCCGTATCATGACGCGAAGCGATACTGTGTCTTCTGCCTGTAGGATTTTGATAATTAGGAATCGTATAAAAGAATTTGGGAGAACTAGTTTTCATCCATTCTTTCAATTGATTTCCATCCGGACCTTCTTCCTTCAAATCTACTTCCTGAATTAGAGGACTGTATTGGCTGAAGCATTGTATAGCACCCAAATAAGACGGACGTTCTACGATGATCTCATCACCTGGATCCAAGAATAATTTACTGATCAAATCTAAAGCTTGCTGAGATCCACTGGTAATCAATACCTGTTCAGGTTCTATCGGTATTTTTTGCTGTCGCAGGTAACGCTCCGCGATAAATTTCCGCAGTGGTAAATACCCTTCTGTATTGGTATACTGAAGCGCCTCTTGTCCGTTGTTCATCAATACGCGGTAAGCTGATTTGGCCAGCTGTTGAGCGGGAAACAAAGAAGGTTCAGGCAAGCCTCCTGCGAAAGAGATGATGTTGGATTGCCCTGCCGCTTTTAAAATATCGCGGATGAAAGAAGATTGTACTTGTTGTGCTCTTCCTGAAAAGTTGCCGGTATTGGTTGTTGTTGTCATGTTTATATGGAATTTAAATTGTTACGCATAAAAAAAACCCGGATGAAAATCACCCGGGCTTGTATACTACTACATTGACATGCACTACTATCCTGCCCGGGGCAAATGGAAGACCACGACCGCGACTGCTACCGCTTTATGAAGGAGTGATATGGAATGTAGTTTTAGCATTGTATATGTATATTTATTCTAATAGAGTTAATTGATAATTATTTGTTATAGATTTTTAGAAATAGAAATAAGCATTCTCTAATATTTAGGGCGTGTCCCTTCGGGCCGGGCTATCCGCTGCAAGTCCTCGCTCGGAAGAGGCTAGATACATTAATCTAACCTTCTGCCTCGCTGTGGGCTTCCCGCTTCTATCCCTCACGCAATTTAATCTCACCAGATTTTAACTTAAGTCATTTAATGCCATGGGAGCATGAAGAAAGAGGTATTTTCCTTTCCCCTCTTTTTCATGCTCCATCACAGCAAAAGAGTTAATCAATCAAATTATTTAAAGCAGAACAACGATTAAAAAAAAACACCCGGCTCAATGTAGAACCGGGTGCTTTAAAATTATCGTTTAGACAATATCCTATCACATCCGGCCCTTGAGGAGCACAGCTTTCTTCGCTGACGCGACGTGGATTAGAATAGTGTTCATATTGTTCATGCTACAAGTATAAATGGAAAAGAAATAAATCCCAAATTATTTTTCGTTTTTTTTTAATTACATCGTTTTTAGCTCTGCAACCAACTCTGTTAATGCTTTTTTGGCATCACCGAAGAACATACTTGATTTAGGATCGTAGAACAATAAGTTGTCTATACCGGCATAACCGGCACTCATGCTTCTCTTATTAATGATGATATGTTTGGCGCGGTCCACTTCCAAAATAGGCATGCCGTAAATTGGCGAAGAAGGATCTGATTTCGCTGCCGGATTCACTACATCGTTTGCTCCTACCACCAATACAACATCCGTGTGATCGAATTCAGGATTGATGTCTTCCATCTCTACCAGTTTGTCATAAGACACATTGGATTCTGCAAGTAATACGTTCATGTGACCCGGCATACGACCGGCTACAGGGTGAATGGCATATTTCACTTCTACCCCACGCTCTTCAAGTAACAACTCCAATTCGTGGATGATGTGTTGTGCTTGTGCAACGGCCAATCCATAACCAGGTACAATCACTACTTTTTTACTATAGTTCATTAAGACGGCAAGATCTGAAACCGTTATATCTTTTATAGAACCATTGACTTCCGCTCCGTTACCGGCTGTAGCACCGCCTCCACCAAAAGCGCCAAAGATGACATTACTCAGAGGCCTGTTCATCGCTTTGCACATGACCAGCGTAAGCAACGTACCTGCAGAACCTACAAGAATCCCACCTGTCAACATGACTTTATTGTCGTATAGAAAACCGCCAAAGGCCGCAGCTAAACCGGTGAAGGAGTTAAGCAAGGAAATAACTACCGGCATATCTGCACCTCCAATCGGTACAGTAAATAAAATACCGTAAACCAATGCTGCTACAAATAAGGCATAAAGAAATCCTGATCCGTGTGGCTCGGCATAAACAACGTAAGCGCCGAAAACAAATACACCAATCATGAATAACGTATTGATGATGTTGTAAGCGGGAAGACGAACGGGTTTGTTCAGTGTACCATTCAATTTCAAATAAGCAATAACACTTCCGCTAAATGAAATACTGCCGATGATGAGCCCTGCAATGATAGCAATTAAAGCTCCGGTGTGACCAATGTTGTGATGGTACTCCATCAATCCGATCAAAGCTGCACAAGCGCCACCCATACCGTTGAACATGGATACAAGCTCGGGCATTTTTGTCATTTGAACTTTCTTTGCAGTCAGCCATCCAATAACAGTTCCTAATGCTATGGCTCCAAAAATCAGTATATAGACTATAGTAGGTACTGTAAAGTTTTCTACCAAAACACCGTTGGTATCTTTTTTCTCAAATAGAAAAACCGTTCCGATAATGGCAATGACCATACCTACTGCGCCAATCAAGTTTCCCTTGCGTGCGGTCTTGGCATTACCCATCATCTTCAATCCCAATATAAAGGTAATTGAACCTATGAGGTAGCAAATTTCTAATAAGGATAATTTCATATGTATAGAGGATAAAGAATATTATTTTTTCTTAAACATTTCCAACATGCGGTCGGTCACAACGAAACCTCCTACTACGTTGAGTGTACCTAATAACACCGCGAGAGAACCCAATGATAAACTCACATAATCGTTAGCGTCTACATTAAGCATGACATAAATAGCACCTACAATGACTACCCCGTGAATAGCATTCGCTCCTGACATCAAAGGAGTATGCAATACAGTAGGTACATGACCAATGACTTCCACTCCTACAAAGACAGAGAGAACAATAAAATAGATCATCGAGATATGATCTGTGAATAATGCTAAGATAGATTCCATAATAAGAATGTTATTTTTATAAGAATGTTATTTTTTGATTTTTATTTAGCAACTGACGGATGAACTACATTGCCTTCGTGAACAATAAGGCTTCCTTTCGTAATGTCTTCTTCCATTTCCCATTTAAAACCTTTTTCTTCCGCAAGATGAAATAAGAGCGTAGCAATATTCTTTGCATACAGATCACTCGCATTCATAGGAAGAAGACTTGGTATATTACTTTCACCGATAATGGTTACACCTTTTTTAACGATGGTTTGATTGAATTCACTGCCGATTACATTACCGCCTTGTTCAACGGCCATGTCTACAATCACAGAACCGAATTTCATGCTGTTTACCATCTCTTCTGTTACCAACACAGGAGCTTTCTTGCCGGGTATGAGGGCTGTTGTAATGACAATATCTGCTTCTTTAATGTGTTTGGCAATAAGCTCCTGCTGCTTTTTCAGGAAATCTTCAGAAACTCCTTTCACATAACCGCCTTCTATTTTAATAGAAGCATCACCCGCCACTTCTATAAATTTACCTCCTAACGATTGTACTTGCTCTTTGGTTTCAGGGCGTATATCCGTTACTTCTACTACTGCTCCCAAACGCTTCGCTGTAGCAATAGCTTGAAGTCCGGCAACACCAGCACCGAAGATAAGCACCTTGGATGGTTTAATGGTACCTGCTGCGGTGGTCATCATAGGGAATATTTTTCCAATGGTATTAGCCGCCATGAGTACGGCTTTGTAACCGGCAAGATTGGCTTGCGAACTTAAAGCGTCCATCTTCTGAGCCCTTGAAATACGAGGTACCGCATCCATTGAAAAGGCTGAAACACCCGCCTTCGCAAGGGCGCTTACTACCTCTGTATTGGTTGCCGCCCATAGAAAAGAAAGTAAAACAGCTCCTTTTTTCATGCAGGCAATTTCTTCCTGAGCCGGAGCATTTACTTTTAATACCACATCGGCATTACCGTACAATTGCTTCACATCTGAAACAGTTGTGGCGCCCGCAGCATTGTAGGCTTCATCACTAAAAAAAGAATTCAATCCTGCTCCTGATTCAACTTCTACTTTGAATCCTTTTTTTATTAACTCTTTCACAACATCCGGAGTTAAGGCCACTCTGTTTTCTTTAAGCTTTGTTTCTTTAGGAACTGCAACGATCATAATAAAAGGTATAACGTACAATTAAATATAGCTTTTCTCCCCAAATAAATATTCATTTCTTATTTTGGGGCATGTGAATAAAGATAGAGGGAAAATACAACTTCTACCAAATGCTTCCGTACAAATGTTTATAAGTTCTACAATATCCAAAGACTGATGAAACCTGCTCTTAAAGTCTGCCTTACTCCCCTATTTTCTTTGCTCTTACTCTTTATTTGTTTTAGCGGTTACGCCGGTCACTCTAAGTCAGATGCAAAAACATCTACAGACGATCAACCTACAGCAATCAGCAAAGCCATTAAACAGGCAGAGCTGCTCCATGCTGAAGGAAAAACGAAGAAGGCGGCTAATGACCTGGAGAAGATCCTTCCTAAGGTAGAAGCGCTCGAAGACGAGGTATTGCTTGAAAAAACCTATCGACTGCTTTTTGAATACCATACTGAGCTGAAGAATAAAAAGAAAGTCGAAGAATTTGGCATACTCTATAATCTTACCAAAACCGCCCGGGAAAAGAAAGAATTAGAGTTTAGCAATAAGAAGAAAGAATCTCTTTTAAAGAAGAATGCTACAGCCATTAACTCATTAAAAGAGGAGAACAAAAAAAATGAATTCGATAAGGAATTGGCTCAACAAGAAGTTGTGCAAAAATCCGGTGAACTATTAGTTACTCGTGATTCCTTGGGTATCCTGGATCTTTTGAATAGAGAACGCCAGAATGAAATCAATTTGCTCAATAAAGAAAAACAACTCAAAGAATTAAAGGTGAAAGAGCAAGCTTTACTTATCAAGGAAAAAGAAGCCAGAGAACAATTGACATGGGTGATTCTGGGTTCTCTTGTACTGGGCTTACTGACGCTTGGTGTATTGGCTTTCTATATTTATAGAAACCTTCAACAAAAGAAAAAATACAGTAATCAGATTGAAGGACAGCTTGAGATCATTAGTCATCAACACGAGAACATTACGAACTCCATTACTTACGCTCAACGTATACAAAATGCCATGTTACCCCATGAGCATAGTTTTCACCAACAATTTCCGGACTCATTTATTCTCTTCAAACCTAAAGACGTTGTAAGCGGAGACTTCTATTGGTTCTTTAATGTAAAAACAGGCAGTGCTTTGAACGATTACGACGCAGAAAATGAAAGCGGTGCAGCGGAGGATTCACAAAAAATAATTGTTGCGGCTGTTGATTGCACAGGACACGGTGTTCCGGGAGCATTCATGTCAATGATCGCTTACAATCTGCTAAACATGATTGTCAGCAAGAATATACATGAACCGGATTTGATCCTGGCTGAACTCAACAGAAGTGTTCGTTTTGCCTTGCAGCAATATAAGAACGACAATAAAGACGGCATGGACATGGCCATTTGCAGCATCGATAAAGAAAATAAAGTCATTGAGTATGCCGGTGCAAAGAATCCTATCGTTATCATCAAGGACGGTGTATTGGAGCACATTAAAGGTGATAAAGATCCTATTGGCGGTTCTCAGGGAAAATCCGACCGAATTTATACCAAGCATACTATAGCGATTGACAAGCCAACTACAGTATACTTATTTTCTGATGGATTTGAAGACCAGTTCGGAGGACCCGAAGGGAAAAAATTCATGATTAAAAATTTCAAAGAACTCTTACTTTCTATACACCATGAACCATTTGATAAACAAAAAGGAATTCTGGATAAAGCTATTGAAGATTGGAAAGGAACCAAGGAAAAGCAAATCGATGACATATTGGTCATGGGGCTAAGGGTGAGTTAAATCACCTGATCTCTTGCTTTAAACAGGTCAAATGAATTAACTTAGCAGTAAAATTGACCGCTGCTAATGGCTTATTACATCGCTCTTCCTTTTCTCTACCTGGTATCTATATTACCTTTTCGTATTTTATATATTATTTCCGACGGGTTGTACATTGTCTTCTACTACCTCATCGGATACCGCAAAAAAGTTGTGCTGCAAAATCTCCGACATTCTTTTCCGGAAAAAAGTGAAAAAGAGATCGCTGTTATTTGCAAAAAGTTTTATCACTATTTCTGTGATCTGATTTTAGAATCATTAAAAACACTCACTATTTCTCGCCGGCAAGTAAAAAAACATGTTGTTTTTTCCGAAAACTCCATTGCTACTTTCAAGAAGTACTACGAGAATAAACAAAGTATCGTATTGGTCATGGGACATATGGGAAACTGGGAACTGGCCGGCGCTGGGTTTAGTCAATTGTCGTCATTCCATGATCTTTATATTCTCTATCATCCATTGACCAACAAACGTTTTGACAACTTGGTCTATCATATGAGAACAAGACTTGGCAATAAGCTATATGCCATGAATGAAGCATTAAGAGGAATGTTGAGAGACCGCGACAAGATAACCGCTACAGCATTTATCGCCGATCAAACACCAAGTCCTGAAGGCGCTTATTGGACAACCTTTTTGCACCAGGACACACCTGTTTTCAGAGGAACAGAAAAGTTAGCGACTAAATTAAATTACCCTGTGGTGTATGCTTCGGTATCGCGTCCTAAAAGAGGGATCTATGCCGTGGAACTGGAAATACTAACAGAAAATCCTAAGGCTTGTCAGGAAAACGAAATTTCAGAAAAGCATACACGTAGACTGGAAAAGGATATTCTCCTTCAACCAGAAATCTGGCTCTGGACGCACAAAAGGTGGAAACACAAACGCTAGACCTCTTTATTTGCCTTGTTTAAACCGCACAAAAACAAGGCACTACTTCGTACCTGACTTCAGGTAGAAGTGGCCTTTTTTCTAAAAAAACGAAATATTTTACGTCCATTTTTTATAGATTTCCGTTAAATATAATCAGTTGAAAACTAAGCGAGTAAATGTTTCGATTTCTTGTAATCTTATTTTTTATTGTTTGCACTTCTCAACACGTAGTAGGTCAAAAACCTCCATTGGTTTTTCATCACCTTACAGTTGCTGATGGACTGTCAGAAAATACCATCCGCGCCATCATAGAAGACGACAAAGGTTATATGTGGTTTGGATGTGAAGATGGCTTGAATAAGTACAATGGTTATGAATTTAAAATTTACCGAAACGACACTGATAATCCCAACAGCATAAGCAGTAGAAATATTACTGACTTGTTCATTGACAGTAAAAAACATCTGTGGGTAGTAACAAGTAACGGGCTGAATTTATATGATCCTACACTTGATATTTTTTATAATTTTAAAAGTAACAAGTATCCAGCCCTAAAACCTTTATCAGGAAACATAGAAGGAATAACGGAAGACAAAGAAGGAGTGATATGGGTAACGACGAGAGATAATGGATTGTACAAGATCACATCATTAGATAAGACACCTCAAAGAATGTCTCCTCCTTTTGAAGAGAACTGCAAACATCTCGATTATTTAATTCCGGAAAATGACACTACACTTCTCATCGGAACCTGGGATGGATTATTCCGATTCAATAAGAAAACAGAAAAATTCATTGACCTACGTCCTCAATATGGCAGAGGTTATGAAGTACGTAGTATTTTTAAAGACGATAAGCAAAACCTTTGGGTCTCTACTACTGAAGGTTTAAAAATTATTTCTAAAGATGGTGCTTTAACCATTTTGAAACATGATGAGAACAATATCAATAGCTTGGGTGGCGATAATTTAAACAATGTTATTCCTTATAAAAAGGATGTTTACTTGATTGGAATTGACGGCTTAGGTATCGATATGTACGATACTAAAAGAAAACTTTTTTACCATTATTCTGACGAGCTGTCAAGCCCAAATCTTAACTCACTGTACAAGGATTCCAAAGGAGACATTTGGGCCGGAACTTATTTAAATGGAATGAACTATTCCAATACCACAACCAATCTATTTGTTTTAAAGAAGAATGACCCTAACTCCAAGCGTGCTATTCAAAAAGGAATTATTACCGGCTTCTTAAAAGATCATCGCAATGCCTTATGGATTTCTACAGATGGTGGAGGGATTTATAAGCGTAATGAAGGAGAAGAGAATGTAATACATTACGAAGCGGGTAAAAAAGGATTGACCAACAACGTGATCATTACGATCATGGAGGACAAAGAAAACTTCTTGTGGTTTAGTTCTTATGGTGGAGGTTTATACAAATATGATCCTCAACGTGATTCCTTCTATGTATACAAACATGATCCATTAGACAATTCCTCTTTGTTCAATAATTTCACCAAGTCTATGGTGGATTACAATGATCACATATGGGTGTGCGGTTATGGAGGAGGGGTAAGTTTGCTTGACAAAAAAACAAATAAGTTTCAAACCTATTTGCATAGCAATACCGATAACAAATCTATTTCTACGGATTGGGTACATACTTTTTTTGTAGATAAAGACAGTACGTTGTGGCTAGGCACCTTTGACGGTATTGGCCGGTACAATGTTCAGAATAATACTTTTCAAAATTACTACCTGAAGAACAGATCTTCTGATAGCCATCATGTGGATATCAATACAGTAATTGATATTTTTGAAGACTCTCAAGGTGATTTTTGGTTAGGCACCATGGGAGGAGGATTGATATCGTTTGATAGAAAAACAGGAAAACATAATGCTTATACTTTAGAAAAAGACGGTTTGTCTAACAACTGCATCAAAAGTATTATAGAGGACAACATTGGTAACCTCTGGTTGGCAACCAATAATGGCATTACCAAATTTAATCTCGCTACAAAAAAATGTAAGGCCTATACTGTAAAAGATGGCTTGCCTCATTGCTCCTTTTATTTCAATGCGAAGTATAAAGACGAAACAGGGAAAATATATTTCGGTTCTAACAATGGATACTTAGTAATTGATCCAATGAAGACAGGCATTAACAGCTTCGTTCCTCCTGTAGTGATCACTAAATTTAAAATATTTAACGAACAGATTTCTGCCACTTCTCCTCATTCACCTTTATCGAAAGACATTAGTGAAACGCATGAAATGGTATTGAATTACGATAGAAACTCTATTACATTCGAATTTGCAGCGCTCAATTTCAACAGTTCACAAAATAACCAGTACGCCTATTGGTTAGAGGGGTTTGACAAAACATGGTTTTACAGCGCAAACCAAAGGACTGCGACCTACACCAATTTAAATCCCGGAACATATATTTTTCATGTGAAAGGATCAAACAACGACGGAGTTTGGAATGAACAAGGCACCTATGTTAAAATAATTATTACCCCACCCTATTGGAAAACATGGTGGTTCAATCTCATCAGTATATTGCTTGCACTTACATTATTGTATTTGGTATACATCTGGAGAACTAGTTTAATCAGAACAAAAAACACGTTATTGGAAGAGATTGTTAAGCAAAGGACTTCCGAATTGGAAGAAGCAAACGAGCGCTTAGAAACGTTTGTATACAAAGCTTCTCATGACATCAAGGGTCCTCTTAAATCCATTATTGGTTTAACAGTCGTTGGACAAAAAGACGTTCAAGATGAAAATGCAAAGAATTATTTTGATCACATTTTAAAGAGTACCAGAAAATTAGATAACCTATTGATGGATTTGCTTCAAATCACTAAGGTTAGAAAGACAACATTACAATTGGAGAAAATTAATTTCAATGAAATGGTTGCGGGCGTGTTGTCAAGCTTTGAGAATTTTCCCGGATATGAAAAAATGAAAATCTCTATAGAGATCAAAGAGAACGTGCCTTTCTATTCGGATAAAAAATTGCTCAACTCTATCATTCAAAACTTAATTGAGAATCCCATTAAATACTTAGATCCTAAAAAGACTCCAAACATTTTGGACATTAAAATATC
>JAQBNS010000108.1 GCA_028288405.1 Chitinophagaceae bacterium | reverse complement strand
ATTGGGGTCTTCTAATGGTTTTGTTTGGAACTTGGAAGAGAAATAGTTTTTAAGTTCTCTGTAATAAACGCCTTGTCTGTACTCGTTTTCCGGATAAACCACCACTTCTATTTTGTTTACCTTTTTATTGACAAACTGGTAAGTGAAATCCGCGGCTTCTACGGCATCCAACTGTGAAGAATAAGTGTAAGTAGTAGCAGTACTGTCTACTTTCTGCAAACTGCTGTTTTTTGATTTGATCAATTCGCTATCCATGCCTAATGAAAAACCACGAATTAATCCATTAGGATCTTGAATGAGAGTCTGTATGTTTTTGTCGTAGTTGCTTAATTGCAATCCTAAGCTATCTGTTTGATCGGGGATTTCTGTGTCAGATGTTTCTTGCTGTACATCATCGGTTGAACAACTTACGGCAGTCAACAAAAAAACAAACAGACAAATGTTTGAAATGGCGTACTTCATTTTATAATTATTTATTTTCTTTAATGGCTAATTGTCCGCAGGCTGCATCGATGTCTTTGCCTCTGCTTTTGCGGACGTTGATCACGATGTCATTGTTTTCAATGTATTGTTTGAAGGCATTCATCTTCGCCTCACTGGCATTCAGGTAAGATGCTTCTTGTATCGGATTGTATTCGATGATGTTGATCTTGCAAGGGAATTTTTTTGCAAAGCGATACAAGTCTTTCGCGTCTTCTATTTCATCGTTTACACCGTTGAAAATGATGTATTCTAAAGTAATCTTATTACCGGTCTGCTTGTAGAAGTGGTTCAAAGACTTTGCCAGAATGTCGAGTTTATTGGTCTCGTTGATGGGCATGATGTCGTTCCGCTTCAAATCATTAGCGGCATGCAGAGACAAGGCAAGATTGAATTTTACTTTATCATCACCCAATTTTTCAATCATCTTAGCTATTCCTGCGGTGGAAACAGTAATACGCTTACTCGATATATTCAGTCCGTGAGGTGATGAAATCAGATCAACACCTTTAATCACATTGGCATAATTGAGCAAAGGTTCTCCCATGCCCATGAATACTATATTGGTAAGAGGTATGTTGTAATGCTGTTCGGCTAATTGTTTGATGAGTACGACCTGATCATATATTTCAGCCGGTTCCAGGTTGCGTTTACGCGCCATGTATCCTGTCGCACAAAACTTACAGGTAAGCGAACAGCCCACTTGTGAAGAGACGCAAGCGGTCATCCGATCGTCTGCCGGAATTAAAACGCCTTCAATTAGATTTCCATCAAATAAACGAAATCCACATTTGATGGTGCCGTCTGAACTGACTTGTTTACTGTCAATAACTACCGGTCTGAATTCGTATTGCTCCGCTAAAACGGTACGCGTACTCAAAGAGATATTGGTCATCTGATCAAAAGAAGTCACAGAGCGTTTCCATATCCACTCGTAGACTTGTTTTGCACGAAATGCTTTTTCTCCAATGGAAACAAAAATTTCTTCCAATTGAGGGAGCGAAAATGACCGTATGTCTTTCTTGGTGCTATTCATCTAAGGAACAAAAATACGAAATAATGTCCCTTGTTTTCTGTTCCTGTTTGTATTTCTTATAATGACACCTGTTTCAAACTAAAAATGGCTAATTAATTCCCCAATTCTTCCATCACTGTTTCCTCTCTTCCTCAATTGCAGATTGACCGATAAGGACTTCAAACAATAGTATATTAAAGACAATTTGACATCTATTTGCTTTTTCATGGGAATAAAAAAGACAATTTGTCGTGATAACATTCATTTTATGTATTGGACGATAATTTGTAACTAGGGTTCGAGGAGGAAAAAAAGATATGAATTTTAATAATTATACAGTAAAAGCTCAGGAAGCTGTTCAGAAAGCAATGGAGATTGCAGGAGCAAACGGGCAGCTTGGTGTTGAGTCAGGACATATCCTCAAAGGCTTGATTGAAGCGGATGAGAGCGTGTCTGGATTTTTATTTAGGAAATTGAACATCAATAAGAATGTTTTATTGACCAAGGTGGAAGAGGCGATACAGTCTTATCCTAAAGCAAGTGGAGGAAGTCCTTATTTAACCAACGATGCCAATCAGGTTTTTAGTAAAGCACTGGCATCCATCAAACAATTTGGCGATGAATATGTAGCCATAGAGCATTTATGGTTGGGTGTTTTAGGCGGAAAGGATAAAGCTGCTAGTATCCTAAAGGACGCCGGTTTCACTGAAAAAGATTTGAAAGCTGCGATCCAAGAATTGCGAGGAGGTAGTAAAGTGACCGATCAACATGCAGAAGGCACTTACCGTTCGTTAGAAAAATATTCCATCAACTTAAACAAACAAGCACGCGCAGGGAAGATTGATCCGGTCATTGGCCGTGATGAAGAAATCCGTCGTGTACTTCAGATATTAGCGCGTCGTACCAAAAACAATCCTATTCTATTGGGTGAGCCGGGAGTTGGAAAGACCGCTATTGTAGAAGGATTGGCGCAACGTATCGTATCAGGAGATGTTCCGGAAAATTTAAAATCCAAAACACTCGTATCGCTTGACATGGGATTGCTGGTAGCCGGAGCCAAGTATAAAGGAGAGTTTGAAGAACGATTGAAAGCTGTTATTAAAGAAGTAACGGATTCAGATGGCGAAATTATTTTGTTCATTGATGAGATTCATACCTTGATTGGTGCCGGTGGTGGGGAAGGGGCAATGGATGCGGCTAACCTGTTGAAACCGGCGTTGGCGCGTGGCGAGTTGCATGCCATTGGAGCAACGACTTTGAAGGAGTATCAAAAATACATTGAAAAAGATAAAGCGCTGGAGCGTAGGTTTCAAGCAGTAAGTGTAGATGAACCGAGCATTCAGGATGCCATATCGATTTTACGTGGGATCAAAGAAAAGTATGAATTGCATCATGGTGTACGTATCAAAGACGATGCAATCATCGCTTCTGTAGAATTGTCGAGTCGTTATATTTCAGATCGTTTCTTGCCGGACAAAGCCATAGACCTTATGGATGAAGCGGCTTCCAAGCTTCGCATGGAAATAGACTCGGTGCCGGAAGCATTAGATGAAGCGCAACGTAAACGTTTGCAATTGGAGATTGAAAGAGAAGCCATTCGCAGGGAAAAAGATAAAGACAAAGAAGTGATTTTGTCAAAAGAGATCGCTGAGCTTACTGAAAAAGTAAACGAATTACAGGCCCAATGGCAAAATGAAAAGGCGGTTATTCAAGGTATACAAAAAGCAAAGGAACAGTTAGAACAATTGAAGTTGAAAGCTGATCAGGCAGAGCGTGCCGGTGACTATGGTAAAGTAGCTGAAATCCGCTATGGACGTATGAAGGAGGCGGAAGAGCAATTGGAAAAAATGAAAGTTCAGTTTTCTGATATGCAGGGTGGCGGAACGATGTTGAAAGAAGAAGTTTCAGCGGAAGACATTGCCGAAGTAGTGGCCAAATGGACAGGCATACCGGTATCTAAAATGCTGCAAAGCGACCGAGATAAATTATTGTTCCTGGAAGATGAATTAGGCAAACGCGTTGCGGGTCAAGAAGAAGGAATTCAGGCCATCGCTGATGCGGTGCGCAGGAGCAGAGCGGGATTGCAAGATCCGAAAAGACCCATCGGTTCCTTTATTTTCTTAGGAACCACAGGTGTCGGTAAAACGGAATTGGCAAAAGCCCTAGCTGAATATTTATTCAACGACGACAGTGCCATGATAAGAATAGACATGTCGGAATACCAGGAAAAGCATGCGGTAAGCCGCTTGATTGGAGCGCCTCCTGGATATGTGGGTTATGATGAAGGCGGGCAATTGACAGAAGCGGTGCGTCGCAAACCGTACTCTGTGATCTTGCTGGATGAGATTGAAAAGGCACATCCCGATGTGTTCAATATCTTGTTGCAAGTCCTGGATGACGGACGATTGACAGACAATAAAGGACGGGTAGCTAATTTTAAAAACACCATTATCATTATGACTTCTAATGCGGGAGCTCATGTGATACAAGAGAACTTTGCCAATTTGCATTCCGGCAATGAAGAAGAAGTGGTGGAAAAAACAAAGGCACAAGTAATCACCTTACTTCGTCAAACCATCAGACCGGAGTTTTTGAATCGTATCGATGAAATTGTCATGTTCAAACCACTTAGTGCGAAAGAGATCAGGAAGATTGTGGATATACAATTCAAAATTATCCAAAAGCGTCTGGAAGAAAGTGGGATAAAGATAGAAGCGGCAGACAATGCATTGGATAAATTGGCCTATTTAGGTTACGATCCTCAATTCGGTGCAAGGCCTTTAAAAAGAGTCATGCAAAGGGAAATTCTAAACGAATTGTCTAAGGAAATACTGGCCGGTAAAGTCAAGAAAGATAGTATTATAGGGCTTTCTTTAGATAAGAAGGGCGATTTTCAGTTTATCAATTTAGATGAAGTACAATTGTCATAAAACGCGACATCTGACCAAGATGGTAATGATGACATAGTATATTAAGCCTATGGAGTCTAAAAGACGACTGATTGAAAGATTTATAGGATACTTATGGTCTAAAGACTTCTTAAAATTAAAAATAGCCTGACAAGAGTTAAAAAGCTATGCCAGTTTGTCACAAACAGGCCTACTGGCATAGTCATTGTAAAAGGTAACAGGATTTAAAAAAAGAAAAATAACACAATTATGGGCAAAATTATAGGCATAGACTTAGGAACAACTAACTCATGCGTTGCTGTAATGGAAGGTAACGAGCCAGTTGTCATTCCTAACAGCGAAGGTAAAAGGACGACTCCGTCCATCGTAGCGTTTTTGGAAAATGGCGAACGTAAAGTGGGTGATCCTGCAAAACGTCAAGCCATTACTAACCCTACGAACACCGTTTCTTCTATCAAACGCTTTATGGGAAAGAAATTCTCTAAAGTAGGTAGCGAGGAAGGACGTATTTCATACAAAGTGGA
>JAQBNS010000102.1 GCA_028288405.1 Chitinophagaceae bacterium | reverse complement strand
CTTAGCATCAACGATCGTTTAGCAACCTGCAGCGAGCACATCGCTTTTCAACTGGCAGAAGCGGTGAAAGCCACACAACCCGATGGACAAAAACTATTGGCCACCGGAGGAGGAGCATTCAACAAGCATCTGATGAAACGTTTTGCAGACTTGTTAAAAGGAACATGCACCGTAGAAATTCCCGATGCGCAGACGGTGGGCTTTAAAGAAGCATTGATCTTTGGATTATTAGGTGTGCTGCGAATGCAAAAAGAAAATAATGTAATGAGCAGTGCAACAGGAAGCAGCAGGGATCATTGTGGCGGTGCGTTGTACGGCATATAAAAAGAGAGCGGAGAAACAGAGCGGAGAGCAAGGTAATCTTTTTCGCTCTCCGCTCTGTTTCTCCGCTCTTATATTGGTAAGACGTTAGCTTTACTTTTTAGACCTGAGGTTCATTTTATTCTCCTCGCCATTGATCAGCCTGCGGATATTTTTTTGATGTGTTAAAAATACAATGGAACACATCGCAAAAGCGAATACAATCACAATCGGTTCTCCCGGATTAAAGGCCGGTAAAAACATCAGCACCGGAAAAGAGATGGCTGCAATCAAAGAACCAAGAGAAACATATTTCGAAAGCAGGAATACAATTAGAAATACGAGAATACAAACAAAGGCTGCAGGAGCATGGATAGCAAATACCATCCCTAACAACGTTGCCACTCCTTTGCCCCCTTTGAACTTCGCATAGACAGGAAACACATGGCCTACAACAGCAGCAATTCCGTATAGCAATTTGAAAATGATCATTTTTTCAGGTATTGCCCAACCAAAACCCACCAGTAACTCTGCCGATTGAGTAGCTAAATAGCCTTTCATCACATCGATGGCCATTACAACAATACCAGCTTTCGCTCCTAACACCCGAAAGGTATTGGTGGCTCCCGCATTTCCACTGCCATGTTCACGTACATCAAACCCATGAAACAGTTTACTGTACCACACAGCAGTTGGTATTGAACCAATCAAATAGGCCAATAACAATCCTAATGCAATATAAATATCAGTCAACATATAGTATTTTACGAATGATGCTCGCTCCAGGTTTATAAAGAAAGAGGCTAAAAATACGGCTTTAAATCAATAAAGCCAAAATTGAGTGTTATACCCAATTTTACTTCAGCATATCTCTCAGTTTCTGCTGATCACGTTTTTTCTGCTCTTGCTCTTCCTTAGAGAATTCTTTTTTCTTTTTTTCTTCTTCCTGCTCGTAGTTGGTGTCGGTCTCGTTAACCTTGTATTTGTCATACGACTCCTTATTGTTGAACTCATCGTTCACACCATCTGTCACATCTTTTTTCTTACGCTCAATTTTTTCTTCTTCTGTTTCCTCAGGAACTTCTTCGCCTACACCCGGCTCCTCTTTCTCTTCTTCCAACGTTGAATCCTGTTGTTCTTCTGCCGGTTCATCGGTCAGGCGCGTTGCTTTGTAACGTTCTGCAAACGCGTTTTCAAACTGCTTCTTTTCCATTACTTCTCCTTTAACAAAGAAGAATTTACTTCTGTCAGGCATTTCACCTTTTGACTTCGCGGCCAACTGACTGTTCAGGTCTTCGTTTCCGGTTACAATAGACAAGCGATTGTCGTCATAGCTGATAAAATACCAGTTGCCATAACTGGCTTCCAGCAATATATTTACCACATCACCTTTTAATGTTTTTCTGATTTCAACATAGCCAGGAATTTTGCGGTTGACTTCGTTTTTCAAAACACTTGTCACGTATATTTTACCTGTACTGTAGAAGGCCTTGTATTCTTCGGACCATTTCATTTCTACCTCTTGCAAAAGAATGCCTTTGCTAAACGTAGAAGACAGTGTAGACAGTGCCACCGGGCCCAGTGATTTTTTCTCTTTGTATTTTTCTATCCCCTGATCTTCGATTTCTTCTGCCAGTTTTCTATACAGCAGATCTTCCTTCTCTTTTGTCTTGTTATAAGCCGCTTCATTCATATCCAACTCTTCTACAGGAAGAGAGGCCGCGAGAATATTCATGTTTTTGCCGACGGCCTCCAATTGAGCCGAAGCCGGTTTGAAACCAATGGCCAATAAGAAATTGAAATCAAATAAGGTGTCTTTCAAATCTCCTGATCCTTCCCCTACAGAGAGCATGGATACATTAGCGTTTTGCTGCAGCAAATCAAAGTTGCCGCCAAACTTGATCGTTGATTTATCGTCATTATAAGACAAGAAGTTTCCTTTCAGAGCACGTCCGCTTAGCTTTAATGAATCACCGATGGCAAATTCATTAGAGTCTGCATTGAAGTTTAGGTTACCTGTAACAGGCAAAATCACTTTATCGGCATCGTTCTTTTTCAAGGAGATGAATGTCGTATACAAACTGCTGCCACCATCAAAACACAAGCCGGTTAGCAAAGGCTTGCCATTGGCTGCCGTCGCATTTTTCAGATCGATTTCCACGTGCTCTGTAGCTCCCGTGTTTTGGTATTTCAACCATTCGGAATAACTCAGTGCACCGGCCAAATCCAGTTTTACATAGCCATCAAAAGACAAGAATTTTTGTCTCGCATACATGGTCACGTCTCCTTTGTAGAGGATCTTCGGACCAATGTGTAGTTTCTCTTCTTCTGTTACACGTCCTCTGCCAACGGTGTAAAATCCATCTTTCTTCTTATCTCCTTCAATGTACTTGAAGTTGCTGAACTTGATGGACAAGGTATCTTCACCCAGGTTTACATACTGGTAAGTGGTCTGTCCGTTAAATTTGTTGCGGCCCAAAACATCCAACATTCCATCGTAGTGATTGTGATACTTGGTGGTTGTATCGCAAAGCAATTTAGCCTTGGTGAGTGTACGCATAACAGCGTTTTCCTCAATGAATACTTTACCGCTGTCCGGATATACTCTGCTGTCGCAAACATTGATGTACGGCACACCATAAATATTCAGGGTCAGGTACTCGATTTCATAAATAGCATTGGTAGCGTTGAACACCAATGAATCCTGATCCGGACGAATAGAATAAAAATAGGATTTACTGATATCCACTTCTTCCGGCTTGGTCATGAAAATCTTTTTCTTCTCCAAGTCCCACAGCCCTTTATCCAATGATGTTCTGTATTGTCCATAAGGAAACTCTGTAGAAGCAAAACCTTCTACCTCCGGTTTGAACGTAGCCAGGTTGGCCTCCAGGTCAAAGTCCAGCTTCACATCCGTTGCTCTCAAGGCCGGTTTATCCGGATTGCTCGACTTGATAGAGAAGCCTGCATTACGTGCTCCAAATTTTTTGTCTTCGAAGTGGAAGTTTAACGACTCAGAAGAAGATCCTCTGGTAAATAATACACCCAATCCAAACATACCCTTTTCAGAGTTAACCAATGTTCCCTGCATGTTAGCCGTTGACTTGTACAAGTGGAACGGTTCCGTGGTGTTAGAGATCATCATGCTGTCTTGTGGGACCAGCCATTTCAAACGATAGCCTTGCACCTGCACATCGGGGAAAGTAATAGTAGGATCCAACTGAGGATTGACTCCGATCTTCGTATCCATGTTGGTACCTACTGTGAGTACCGAATCTTTAAAATAGACGAAGTCATTTGAATACAAGATCGTATTCAGGTATTCTATTCTACCATTTCCTCTTATCCCTTGGTTATCCAAAGAGATATGATCAAAGAATTTTCCTTTACCGGCATACAACGGATAACCTTCTACAGGCGTATCGTGTTTAAAACCTAACGAGTAGTCAGGCATGACGACGAGTTTCTCTTTAAAATCAGGGAAGATGTTATTGGATTTAAACGTTCCATCAAAGCCAATGGCCGCGGGATCGGAAGCAGATAAACTGTCTACTTTAAACGGAGGAATCTCGAATTTGATCGTCGTATCATAAGCACCACTGGCTACATGTTTTTTATTGAAAAACACAGAAGCGCCGGTAGTCGCATCAAAGATCGGGTACTCCGGAAATTTCTTACGGCTCGATTTGTTATCGGGTTTGTTGATGTACAAAGTTCCGCTGGAATAACGCAACTCGTTACCCAGTGTACGTTGCTTACCTCCTTTTTTCTCATCTAATGAATCCGCTGCTACTACAGAATCTTTATTCTCTACCGACAATTTGATTTGGTCGATGGTTGGCATTCTGACAAAGAAACTGTCGTAGTTAAACTGGAAGTCTGTTCCTATAAATTGAAATTGTGCCGTATTGATTTTACCGTTGAATTTAAAGTCACGGTTTTGCTGAATGACAATGGTGTTGCTATCCGGAACGATGGTTACGTTTAGGGAATCACTGATGTTCACTTTGCTTACCCCTTTTACCGTAAGTTCTTTGGTGGAAAGGTCAAGCACCGCATTGCCTCCGGAAGGAGAAATGGAAATGAAGGTAATGTTATCGTAATCCTTTTTATCACGTCTCGACAATACGTAGTGTCTTGCTTTATTCTTTAGTTTGATATAACCGGTGCGTGAGTTGTAATCGATAAATCCTTGCTTCATCAAAGAAGTCATGGCACCTTTCATCGTTTTGGGATCTACTTTGTAGGCTGTTGCTACATCGTTCGCATAAAAACCATTTTTCTTCTGACTGTCTGAGTAGCCAACAATAACAGCCAATGGATGGAAACGGTAAATACCTTGCAGTTTAGAATATTTCTGTTCGCTGAAGTACTCTTCCGATTCGAAGACTGCGGCAATCTGACCACGTGCATTGACAATTTCAAAAACGATTTGACTCGTATTCATGTCCCACACCATCGCATCTGCGGTGATTTCCAATTTGTGGTAACTGTCAATAAAAGGAGCCACACGATAACCGCCTTTCTTTGTTAACCGCAACTTCGATGTATTCTTATTGTATTTGAATACAGCACCCGGATGGTAGATAGAATCTTTGTCCTGGTACACGGAGATCGTTGTAAAATCACTACTGATGATAGAGTCACCCAATTGGAAGCGATTGGATATGGCACGAATGGTGGACACACCGTTGTGCAACACTTCAATTTTAGAAAAGCCTTCATCTAGTGAAGAACTGTATACACGTCTGCCAGAGAGTGACAAACCTCCTTCATATTTGATGTTATCGCCCATTCCTTTTACAGGAATGTTACTCTTATAAGAAATAAAACGAGGCCAGTTCTTATCGGTAGGGTCTTTGTATTTCTGACTGTTGAGTTTGAACACACCGGATACCACAGAATCCGTACGTGCCGCATAATACAGTTTGGCATCAGGAGCTTCAAACTTGTAACTTTTTACCGGGAAGTTGTACTTGCTCAATTCGCAATAGGCACCCGTTTCTCCGGCTGATGACCAGTCTACTTTACCTCCGTCGGCAATAAACAAAAAGTCTGATAAGCGCAACGCTCCGGATACGCCCTTGAGTTGAATGGAATCGTAAGGCGTTACGAGTGTTAAGTCTGTTTTTTCAAATACGATGACAGGTCCTTGTACAGGTGGCTGTGGTGCGGCCTGATAACCGATGCTGTAATCCAGTACTTCTTCTTCTGCTGCTACCACAGGGGTTTCTTCTACCACTGGTTCTTCCGTGGCTCCCCATGTTTCTTCCGTTGTAGTAGGAGTATCCCATCCTGCATCCCAGGTTTGTTCTTCTTCCTTCGGGGCTTCAGGTTCTTCTATCGCTGCCTGCTCGGGTGCTGCATCTGCGATGGAGAAGGAGAATGTGCCGCCTGTAAAATACAGGTTGTTGAACTTGGATTCGAAAAGCATTTGCTTTTCCATGATGAGTCTCGTGCCGGATAAGAAAGAGCCGAACTTACGCGTGTCGTAGTCAGTAATTACTTTATCGCAAATGATCAAAAAAGTATCCAGCTCGTGTGCCGCCATACCTTTGGATTTGATCAAATGGAGATCGGCAAAGAAGTTGGAGAAATCAGGAAAGCTTCTGAGTTTTTTAGATTTCTGAAGTTTTTGAGAAATTTCAATGATTCTCTTTTTTTCAGGTTCTGAGAAAGAGCCCCATATACCTGTAAACTGTTGAGCCGACTGTACGGCGACTTCGTTTTTGGAAGCAGATAAAATAGTAGTGACGTCATTGGGAAACGCAGACGGATCAGATGAAAACTTCACCTGTGCCTGCACAGCAAAGCTACACGTCATAAACGCCAGTGTAACTAACACACGGAAATACTTCGCTACCCCTTTACGCATTTTAGTAATGCCCATTTATCTTTTAGTTTCGAGCCGATTACCTTCAGGCCAACTGAATTGGCCTTCTCGGTCAGCACCGCTATGTCTTCTTCGTAAAATCCGCTGAGTAGAAGGGTTCCCTTACTTTTAAGAACCCTGGCATATTCTCCCATTTCTTCCAAAAGGATGTTGCGGTTGATGTTCGCCAACACGATTTCAGCGGATTGATCTGCAATAGTTAATGTACCAATTGTGCCTTGTAGTACTTTTACTCTTTTGCAGGAATTTAAGTTAGCATTTTCAATGCTATTTTCAAAAGCCCAATCCTCGATATCGTATGCAAGCACTGATTTAGCTCCACGTTTCTCCGCTAAGATGCCAAGTATACCTGTGCCACATCCGGCATCTACCACATCAAGGCCGTCAAAAGAGAGTTCCAGAATTTCTTCCATCATGAGTCTGGTGGTCGCATGATGACCGGTACCAAAAGACATTTTAGGCTGAATGACCAGTTCCATTTCTATTTCCGGATCCGGTTCATGAAATATAGCCCTCACTCTCAAATGCTTATTGACGGTAATAGGGTCAAAGTTCTTTTCCCACTCTTCGTTCCAGTTTTTGTTTTCCAACTCTTTTTCTTCCAAAATAGAAGACGCCGGAAAATGGGTATGGATCAACTGGTGAGTCGCTTCTTTATTGTAATCGGCAATGAGGATATAAGCTTCCAACTGTCCGGGTTTTTCTTCGAAAGCTTCGAAGCCGGCTTCTGTCAAATGGTAAACCAGCAGATCTATATCTTCTTCCTGGCAGGTGATGGGAACAACGAGGTATTTGGGTTGCATGAGGTAAATGAATATGGATAAATAGTTCTATGATAAATTAGCCATAGAGATATAGTAATCGTATCAATGTTTGGGCGTGTCCCTGCGGGTCGGGCTATCCGCTACAAGTCCTCGCTCGGTCAAGCTTCAGACCATTAGCCAACAGCATAGCCTCGCTGTGGGCTTTCCGCTCCTATCCCTCACGCAAATTGAAAAATCCCTCCGATAGCTTATGCGTTCAAACTATAGGAGGGATTATAATTTTTTAAACAAATCAATTAAAACGATTTGATGACGTCAACGAAATCGCGGGCTTTCAATGAAGCACCACCGATCAAACCACCGTCGATGTCTTTGCAGGCAAATAATTCCTGTGCGTTATCCGGCTTACAGCTTCCTCCATAAAGGATAGAAATAGATTCTGCTACTTGTCCGTATTTAGAAGCTAAGTGAGCACGCAACAAGGCATGCATTTCCTGTGCTTGTTCTTTCGATGCCGTTACGCCTGTACCGATGGCCCAGATGGGTTCGTAAGCGATCACTACTTTTGCGATTTGTTCTGCTGACAAATGAAATAAACTTTCTGTCAACTGCTGTCTTACAAAATCCAAATGGATTCCTTTTTCTCTTTGTTGCAAAGTCTCGCCGCAGCAGAAAAGAGGGGTTTGATTTTGTTTCAATACCAGGTTTACACGTTCCGCTAATTGAGCGTTTGTTTCACCAAAATATTCTCTGCGTTCGCTGTGACCCAGGATCACATACTTCACACCTACTGTAGCCAACATAGCCGGAGAAACTTCACCGGTATAAGCACCTGATTCTTTTTCGTAAGCATTTTGAGCACCTAAAGAAACTTTACCGCTTACCAGTTTACCTACTGCATGCAGGTAAATAGAAGGTGTACACAATACTACTTTCACATCGCCAGTGACTTCATCAGCGACCATATTGACTACTTCAGAAGCAAGAGACAATCCTTCTTCTAATGTCTTATTCATTTTCCAGTTACCGGCAACAATTTTTGCTCTCATGATGTGTGATGTATGGATAATTATAATAGATTTTAAGCCTTTAAATGTAATGCAAATTTTCCAACCTACAAAGCATTAGGAGCTAGGAGGAAGGAGCTAGGAATTTTTGCCCTGTATAGATGTCGTACCTCCTAGCTCCTAGCTCGTTCCTTAATGTGCTTCCAGCCAATTGTCCCCGATCCCTATTCCAACTTCCAAAGGAACAGACAATTGAATCGCATTTTGCATGAAGCCTCTGACCTTTTCGGTCACCAGTGCCAGTTCTTCTTCCTTCACATCAAACACCAATTCATCATGCACCTGCATGGTCATGCGGGATTGGATCTTTTCGGATTTAATCCAGTTTTGAATATTGATCATCGCCAACTTGATCAAATCTGCTGCTGATCCCTGTATCGGCGCATTGATGGCATTTCGCTCGGCAAAACCCCGTAAGGTGAAATTGCGTGAATTGATGTCACGCAAATAACGTCTCCTTCCTAAGATGGTTTCTACATATTCATACTCTCTTGCTTTTACAATCGTACTGTCCATGTAACTTTTGATGCCGGGAAATTGCTCGAAATAAGAATCGATGATCTCCGCAGCTTCCTTGCGTGGTATACTCAAGCGTTGCGATAAACCAAAAGCAGAAATGCCGTAGATGATACCAAAGTTGACCATCTTCGCTTTTCGGCGCATGTCTGAAGTCACTTCTTCTTTCGCTACATTAAATACCTTGGAAGCAGTGGCGTTGTGAATGTCTTCTCCTTTAGAAAAAGCTTCGATCATCGTTGCATCTTTACTGAAGTCTGCCATGATGCGCAATTCAATCTGCGAATAATCGGCAGATAATAGTTTCCAACCCGGACCTTTGCTCACAAAAGCTTTGCGGATTTCTTTTCCTCTTTCTGTACGGATCGGAATGTTTTGCAAATTGGGATTGGTGGAACTCAATCGCCCGGTAGCCGCAACCGCTTGGTTATAGCTGGTGTGTACGCGGTTGTCCGAAGGATGAATCAACTGAGGCAAGGCATCGATATAGGTCGACTTCAATTTTTGCAATTCACGAAACGATAAGATGTCGTTGACAATGGCATGTTCTGAAAGTTTAGATAACACTTCTTCTCCCGTAGCATATTGTCCGGTCTTCGTTTTCTTCGCTCCCGGATCGATCTTCAATGTTTCAAACAATACTTCGCCTAATTGCTTCGGAGAAGAAATATTGAACTGCACGCCGGCAGTAGCGTAAATGCTTTTCTCTAATTCTACGATTTCACCGGCCAGTATTTGCGAATAATCTTTCAGCGCAGAAGAATCAATCTTCACGCCTTCAAACTCCATATCCGCCAGCACTTGTGAAAGTGGGGTCTCCACTTCGTTAAACAATTTTTCCTGTTCCGCTGTTTTCAACATCGGCGCAAAAAAATGCTTGAGCTGCAAGGTCACGTCCGCATCTTCACTGGCATATGCTGTAATCTTGTCAATGGCTACATCACGCATGTTTCCCTGTGACACGCCTTTCTTCCCAATGA
This sequence comes from Chitinophagaceae bacterium, assembly GCA_028288405.1. Taxonomy (GTDB): domain Bacteria; phylum Bacteroidota; class Bacteroidia; order Cytophagales; family Cytophagaceae; genus JACMQM01. Next base: position 18,105 of record JAQBNS010000102.1, on the reverse strand, counting down.
GTTCTTCAATGGATACCGGTTTGTAATTCAGGTATACTGAAGACAGCATGTCCATGTTGTGACGCATGTCTGGTTCCAATAAGTAATGCGCAATCATAGTGTCAAACAGAGGTCCTTTGACATCGATGCCGTAATTTTTTAAGACTAAAATATCATACTTGATATTCTGACCAATCTTCGTGATGGATTCCTGTTCAAAGAATGGTTTGAACAGGTTAATGATTCTTTGTGCCTCTGAACGTTCCGCCGGTACGGGAACATAGAATGCTTCGCCTACCAGGTAAGCAAAAGACAAGCCTACCAACTCGGCTTCTTTTGATTCCAAGGAAGTCGTTTCTGTATCGAAACACACTTCTTTTTGCAACATCAGGTGTGACAGTAATGATTGCATCAATGCATCCGTATCTACTGTTCTGTAATCGTGGATACGCGTATGAATAGTATCCTTTTGTGTTTCTTCTGCTTCTTCCGATTCTTCACCTTCGGCTGTTGACACTTCAGCAGGTGCTGTACCGCCGAATAAAGAAAGTGTCCCTTCAGAAGAAATTTTCGGTTTTTTAGATTTGGCTGCCGGAGTAGCTGTAACAATCGGCAACTCCTCCCCCAGCAAGCGTTTGCTAAGGTTCTTAAATTCCAATTCTTCCAGTAGAGGAATCAACAATTCTCTTTTCGGTTCGCATTGCAACAAAGCGCTTTCATCAAAATCTACCGGCACATTGAGGTCAATCGTTGCCAATTCTTTAGACAACAAACCTTGTTCAGCAAAGTTTACTACGTTCTCTTTTTGCTTTCCTTTTAACTCGTGCGCATTAGCGATGAGGTTTTCTACCGAGCCATATTGCGCAATCAATTTCTGAGCTGTCTTTTCTCCAATACCCGGTATGCCAGGAATGTTATCTACCGCATCACCTTGTAAACCTAAAATGTCTCTCACCTGGTCTACATTCGCAATCCCGAAGCGTTCCAATACTTTTGGGATATCATATACTTCTGCACCATTGCCCATATAGGCCGGACGATACAGGAAAATATGTTCTTCTACCAATTGCATGTAATCCTTGTCCATGGTCATCATGTACACATCGAATCCTTCACGCGCGGCTTTCTTGGCCAATGTTCCTACTAAGTCATCGGCTTCATAACCGGGCATCTCTAATATTGGAATGCAAAGTGCTTCCAGCAAACGACGGACTAAAGGAATAGCAATAGAAATATCTTCAGGCTGTTCCTGACGGTTGGCTTTGTATTCCGCAAAACGCTCATGACGCAAGGTAGGTCCAGGCAAATCGAATGCTACACCAATATGTGTAGGTTTTTCATTTTTTATGATCTCCAGCAAACTGTTGGCAAAACCAAACACAGCGCTGGTGTTTAAACCTTTGGAAGTAATTCGCGGTGCTTTACTGAAGGCGAAATGCGCTCTGTAGATAAGAGCCATGGCATCCAGTAGAAAAAGCTTCTTTTCAGACATATGTGAATGTGGGAGATTTTGTACTAAATTTAATTAAAAATTGTTGTTAGTTGTTAGTTGTTAGTTATTGCAGGATAACTATTTCATAATCGGTCTTAAATTTTGAAAAATAACTAATAAACTAACAACTAATAACTAACAACTTGTTTATGGCCCTTATAAAAACCATCCTCGGCAAAACACCCTCTTTCGGCAAAAACATCTACCTCTCAGAAAATGCTACCATTATCGGTGATGTTATAGCAGGCGATGATTGCAGCATTTGGTTCAATGCGGTGATTCGCGGCGATGTCAACAGCATTCGCATGGGCAATAAAGTCAATGTGCAGGATGGGGCTTGTTTACACTGCACGTTTGAAAAAGCTCCGCTTACTATTGGCAATAACGTATCCATCGGTCATCATGCCATTGTACACGGTTGCACGATCGAAGACAATGTATTGATCGGTATGGGCGCCATTGTCATGGACCATGCACACATCGAACCTAATGTGTTGGTTGCCGCGGGTTCTGTGGTACTTGAAAACACCAGACTCGAATCAGGTTGTTTGTACGCCGGTGTGCCTGCTAAAAAAATAAAAGTCCTCGGAGAAGAATTGTTGAAAGGGCAGATCGATCGGATATCGAATAACTATGTGAAGTATGCGGGATGGTATAAAGAAGGTGAAGAGTGAGTAGTGAAGAGTGAATGGAAACTTCGCTTACTCTTCACCCTTCACTACTCACTCTTCACCATTTATTCAAAAATCGACTGTATATCTTCTTTACTCAAATTCTTCACAAAACTTTCTTCCGTTGTAATCAGCTCTTGTGCCAAGCGTAATTTATTTTGCTGCAGCATCAGGATTTTTTCTTCTACGGTATTTTTGGTAATGAACTTGTAGGTGAACACGTTGTTCTTCTGTCCTATACGGTAGGCGCGGTCTATAGCCTGTGCTTCGATAGCCGGGTTCCACCATGGATCCAGTAAGAACACATAATCGGCTGCCGTTAAGTTTAAGCCTAATCCTCCCGCTTTTAAAGAGATCAGGAAAATTCTTTTGTCCTCCGATTCCTGAAATTTATCTACTTCCTTTTGACGTTCTTTGGTAGAACCGTCCAGGTAAGCAAAATCAATCTTTTTCTCTTTTAAATAATCTGCGTATAAATGCAGGTGTTTTACAAATTGACTAAAGATCAAAATCTTGTGGTTCTCCGCCAAGGCCCTGTCCAACATATGTACCACGTCTTCCATTTTTCCTGAGCCGTCTACATATTCACTTTCTGCCAAAATAGGGTGGTTGGCAATTTGACGAAGGCGTGTCAAGCCTTGTAACAACAGGATTTGTGAGGCGCCCACTCCTTTTTGTTCAATGGAATCCAAAATCAAATTACGGTAATTTGATTTTACCTTTTCGTATTCTTTTTCCTGCTCTTCCGTCATCGAGCAGTATTGAATATTTTCAATTTTATCCGGTAGGTCTTTTACCACTTGTGATTTCTGCCTGCGCAAAACAAAAGGCTTGATCAACGCATATAATTTTTTTGTTTTGAGTTCATCGTGTTTCTTTTCGATCGGATTCAAAAATTCATTTTTGAAGAAACGCTGTGTTCCCAACAAACCGGGATTTACAAAAGACATCTGAGACCACAAATCAAGCGTGGAGTTCTCAATCGGTGTACCCGTAAGAATCAGACGGTGCTTGCTCTTCAGCTCGGTTACTGATTTAGCAATGATGGAGTCCGGGTTTTTAATGACTTGCGATTCATCCAAAATAACATAGTGAAAGAATACTTGTTTCAGGATTTCTATATCCATCCGCACTGTTCCATAAGAAGTCAGCACCAGATCATAATCACAAAACTTGTTGACGTCTTTCTCCCGGTGTATGCCCGTGTAGTTTAAGATTTTCATACCGGGTGTAAACTTGCGTGCTTCCATCTCCCAGTTGAAAATGAGAGATGTGGGCATGATGAGCAAGTTGGTACAACCGACGTGGTTTTCCTTTTGTTGTTGCAGCAAGGCCAGTGTTTGCACGGTTTTCCCAAGACCCATGTCATCGGCTAAGCAACCGCCGAAATTATAAGTACTGAGGAAATTCATCCAGTTATACCCAGCTTTCTGGTAAGGTCTCAGTTCGCCTATGAATCCTAGTGGTAAAGGCACATCATCGATCTTGTCGAAGTCACGCAGTTGCTCCAGTTTTTTATTGATCGATACTTTTGCCAGGTTTCCATTTTCCAGTTCTTTCACCAAAGCGAGGTGGTGTTTCTGTAATAAGATCTGTCCGTCTCTGTCTTCTACAAAAGCAAATAATTCGGAGTACTTGGTAAACCATTCTTCCGGAATGACCGCGATTTCACCGTTCGGTAATAAGAATTCTTTTTTCTTCGCCTGAATGTATTTCTTTAATTGAATGAAGGGAATTTCATAGGGGCCAAAACGTACGATGGCATACACGTCAAACCAGTCATTGTTTTCACGCACTTCCAGACTGATCGTAGAATCACCCACAAAGTAGCGCTTGCCGTCGTTGTTGGATTGTGTAATCGCTACGCCTTTTTCTACCAACACGTTGTTGAGTGAATTCAATAAAGACAAGCCTACCGATTTATCGATGACTTGTTTTCCTCTTTTGAAATCGATGTCGTGTGTTTTGAAAAAAGTAAGGATCTCTTTTTCCCAACCGGATTCACGGATGATTTTGTGAAACAATACATCATCGCCATTCTTCTCCACTTTCACAAAACAAGGCAGGGAACTGTCAGCAGGGAAAGCGTAGCCTCCGTATTTAAACGATAAACTAAATACCAACTTATCGTCTTCTTGTATTTCTTCTATTTGATTGTCACCAAACAAACTCACCGGAGCCACAGCAGGAGCGAGTTCTGCGAAGGTCAATAGCGCCGTAGGTGCATGACGCTCCGTATTGATTCGGAATCCACGAGCCATCACATCAAACGAAGCGATCAGCGGACTGATGAAACGTTCGTAGTAGGTGTCTTCCAGTTTTTTGGGTATGAGAATGTATTTCTTATTGAGAAACGGTCTTAGTTTATTGCCATCTACGTCTTTTTCAAAACTGTACATGGTGTTCTCCACCAATAGCCATGCTGGGTGTATGGTGACGAGGATCGCGTTTTTACTTTGGAAATCTACGCGTTCGCCGTCATACTTGATGGTCGGATAGTAATGTGTATTGTCTTCGTTTCTGACAAAATGAAAAATGACAGAGGCCTTATGAGGCGCAATGGCAATGCGCTTCCAGGTCGGTTCGCCGTCGTGACCCATTTCAAAAACCATTTTATCTCTTAGTAAATCGAGTACTTCGACTTTCTTTCCTTCTATATAGGCAGCGATGGCTTCTTGCAGTAAAGAGTCGCCTTTTTCCTTGTGGTATACTTTAGCGAAAAACTCTGTAGCCGTTACTTTCTTATTGCTAAACTTCTTGATGATGGAATCCTGCTGCATGGCATCCATGATCTTGATGAGTTTGAAATCTACTTCATCAAGACCTGAAGCAAACTCCTCTGCATTCTTTGAAGAGATGTTCTGGTGCTTGAGCGTCAAGCGGGCCTTTTGATCGAGTTGCACCACGTACGACTCAAACAAATAGCCCAGAAACTCATGCTCCAGCAAAGAGTAAATGATTTGGAACGGCTCTGTGGTTGATACTTTCATAGGTCTACAATTCGCATATTAATGAAAATGGTCAGTAGTAAAAAGATAAAAGTGATATTTATTCATCACATTCTTTATTAGGCGTTTAGAATGAAAATCGAGCGAGTGTGAACACATATTTCCTTCAGATTATTTGTTACGGAAAAAAATCTTTTTATTTGAATACAAGATGCCAGCCGAAGAAATCATACCGGAAATCCTTCACATTTATCAGCCTTCGCAAAAGTTGATTCCCGGACTAGTCTATTGGCATGGAGAAGATTATCCTTCTTTTGCAGAAACATTGGATCGCGCCTTACAGCAGATAAAAAACACTCCGCTCCATCAGGCTTTACAAGTTTCGGTACACCTTCATCAGGTCAATGCCTCGGACACACCCATCGAAGAATGGAAAACGTTTTACTGCGTAGAAAAACGTCAGGAATATACCTCAGAATATCTACTGATGAAACGCCAGGGTTATCGCTTTTTATGGAGGTGCCTCTTCCTGCTCTGGATCTGTCTTACTGCTGCTTATGCATTTGACAAACTCAATATACTCGGCGATTATTCTCAAATGTTGGGCAGAGAAACATTCTTCTTTTTAGGATGGGTAATTCTTTGGAAACCCATAGAAATGATTGTCTTTGAACCCTGGTCTATCAAACATCAACTGAAGCTGATTAAAAAGCTGGAACAGGCAAAAATTAGCGTTACGACTTTATGAGAATTGTATTTGAAATTCCCGGTGACCATGTCAAGACTACAGTCTTCAATTGGAACCAAAAATATTTGATCAAGCTGGAAATGGACATGTACGAGCAAACGTACAAAGTAAGCGAATGGGACGTCACCGGCGATGAAGACATACGCAAACTGATTGAAGACGAAACGTTCCAAGCGGAATACATGGAACGGTTTAAGCAGATGCATGTGGGGTTGCATGCGGCACTGGAGAAAATATAGTAAACAGAAATCAAAGATTTGAAATCAGATGAAAATTCTAATCTCTGCCTCTCATAAGTTGTAAGTGAGTGTAAATTTTTCTATTTTTAATTACTCCCCACTGTTTATTTTACTATGAAAGAGACCTTTTCTGAAAAAAAACCTGCTGCTACAAAAAATATTTACGAACAACGGTTTGACAAGTTAATGATGATGATACGCATTGATAAAATGCTCAAATCAGCTATTATTACTCATAAGAAATAAGACCTTTTTAAATGGAAATATTAGATCATGATTTACTGAATCTTTGGAAAAACTTAAACGAGTTTAAGGTCAAGTATATCATGGTAGGAGGCTTTGCAACAAATCTTCACGGTTTCTCCCGAACTACAGCCGATTGTGACATCTGGATAGAAGATTCACCCGCCAACAGAAAAAATTTAAGAAGCGCTCTTGAAAAAACAGAAGGTGATTCATTTGATTACATCGAACGTATGGATTTCGTTCCTGGCTGGACATCCATTAAATTAAGTTCAGGATTAGACCTGGATATTATGACTTATTTGAAAGGATTTCCAACAGAGTCCTTTGAAAAGTGTTTTAATGAATCTTCTACTGCCTTAATTTACGGTTTGTCTATTCCTTTTTTACATATCAATCATTTAATTGAAGCAAAAAGACAAGCTGGCAGACCAAAGGATTTAATTGATATTATTGAATTGGAAAAAATAAAAGAACAACGTGATGCTTCGCAAGGTTAAACCTAAAATCTACTCTCTTTCCCCTTTCAGATTTTCATGTTTCTACAATTCAAACTCTTCACCCTTTTCCGGCATTATAATATTTTCATACCCTTCTTGCGAAAGCTTGTCCTTAAAGGCTTCCATACTTTCCGGCTCTCCATGTACCAAAAATATTTTCTTCAATTTTTTCTTATCAAATTGTCCTACAAATTCCATCAAACCTTGCTGATCGGTGTGACCGCTAAACATATCGGTATACATAATTTTTGCTTCGACTTTAATGTCACGTTTCTTCATCGTGATCATCGTTTTGCCTTGCATCAATTCATTGCCTACTGTACCTTCTGCCGAATAGCCGATCATTAAAATCGTGCAGAAAGGATTGTTCAAATTATGTCTGACATGTTCATTGATTCTTCCTCCTGCTATCATCCCGGAGGAAGAGATGATAATACAAGGTTCATAATAATGTGAAATGGCTTTGGTCTCTTTATAGGTTTTGATGTACACCATATTATCAAAATCAAACAGTGTACCTCCATTTTTATATAGCTGCTTTGCCTCTTCGTCTAACCAGGGTAAATGTTTCTCATAAACATACGATCCGTTCATCGACATCGGACTGTCTGTAAAAATCTTAATGTTAGGGATACGTCCCTGCAACTGCATGCGGCGCAAGGTGTAGATCAAGGTTTGCGTTCTCCCGATACTGAACGCCGGAATGATCAATCGACCCCGGTGAACGATACAGGTCTCGTTGATCACTTTCTCCAAAATATCTTCGGGCGCTGTTTTTTCCTGGTGTAAACGTGCTCCGTAAGTTGATTCGCACACCAGGTAATCCGGAGAGACCGGACTTTTTAACGGGTCCATCAACAAAGGATAATTTTTCCTCCCTACGTCTCCTGAAAATAAAATGGTTTTGGTTTGATCTTCTTCTTTCACAGTAACCAATACATTGCAGGCACCGAGTAAATGTCCGGTGGGTACAAAATGTATCGTCACTTCTTCATTGATCTTAAAATCATGCGAAGCCTTCACCGCCACAAAACGATCCAGCGCACGATTGACCAGGGCCGCAGCAAATTCCTTATCGTTTTTTGAAGCGCGCAGCAGTTGATTGTCTTTTAAGAGCAAAGCGCATAAGTCAGCCGTAGGACTGCTGCATAAAACCTGCCCTTCATAACCGGCACGAATGAGCTGTGGAATATTGCCGGAATGGTCAATGTGCGCATGCGTGAGCACGACCAGGTCTAAGTCCGATGGTTCAAAAGGAAAGTGAAGCAACGGTTTACGATTCTGTTTATCATTGAAATCCGCACCGCAGTCGATGAGTATTTTATATCCTGTAACGGTTTCCAGCAAAAACATGCTCCCTGTTACCTGTCTGGCAGCGCCATGAAACGTTACTAACATATTTGTTTTCTAAAATTAATGCGACGGATTGTTGAATGGTTTGGGTCGTTAATAGAACTATATAGTTTTGCTAGACCTTAACTTAGTTTTTGAGGGGCTGTCCCCGCTAATGATGTCTGATCTTATCGATACTTCAGTACAGCGGGGCCGGGCTCTCGCTCCAAGTCCGCCTACCCGCAAAAACCTACGCACTTCGGGCTTTCCACTCGATCCCTCAGCCAAATATGCTGCAAAACTCACTCTTCAACATTACAATAAGCCCGCTAAAATAGAAATAATAATCGAATATGAAGACAAGAGGAGTGCCCGTGTCAGAGACTTCTGCCTCTTTCATAAAAAAGGATGTCTGAAATCATCCTTTCTCTTTCACTTATTACACCAAACCTTGATGCCTTGCTGTATAGAAAAGACCCGTTTAGTTTGACAGGATCAAAGTATTAACTAAATTTCGCTGTAGAAATTTTAGTCTGTTCGATCGAATGACCGTATCCAAACACCAACAAATCCACAAGCTTACTTTTGCCGGATTACTCGTTACACTAGGTATCATTTACGGAGACATCGGAACCTCTCCGCTTTATGTAATGAAAGCCATCATCGGTCACAGCATCATCACCGAAGAATTGGTACTCGGAGGTCTGTCTTGTGTGTTCTGGACATTGACTTTGCAAACCACATTCAAATATGTTTTCATCACTCTGCGTGCTGACAATAAAGGAGAAGGTGGAATATTCTCCCTGTTTGCATTGATCAGAAGAAGAAACCCAAAACTGATTTGGGCAGCGATCATAGGCGGCGGCACTCTACTTGCCGATGGAATGATCACTCCACCGATCTCTGTTTCCTCTGCCATTGAAGGATTACAAATCTTTAATCCCGAGCTCGATACGGTACCTATTGTTATTGCCATTATTAGTGGTCTGTTCTTGTTCCAAAAATTCGGAGCGAATGCGGTAGGTAATTTTTTCGGACCTATTATGTTTGTTTGGTTCACGATGTTAGGTATACTTGGTTTCAATCAGATTGTTCAACATCCCTATGTATTAGAAGCGATCAATCCTTATTATGCCTATAAACTATTAACAAGCAATCCAAGTAGCTTCTGGCTGCTGGGTGCCATCTTCCTTTGTACGACAGGAGCAGAAGCGTTGTACTCTGATCTTGGTCACTGTGGAAGAAAAAATATTCGCATCAGCTGGATCTTTGTCAAGTCTACTTTGATTCTCACCTATATGGGACAAGGTGCCTGGATCCTTAAAATGCATGGGCAAAAGCTAGGCAATCTCAATCCATTTTATGAGATCATGCCTGACTGGTTTGTCATGTATGGTATCGGTATCGCTACATTGGCGGCTATCATTGCCAGTCAAGCCATGATCAGTGGATCTTACACCTTGATCAGTGAAGCCATTCGTTTGAACCTATGGCCTAAGGTTAAAATCAATTATCCTACTTTGACAAAAGGTCAATTGTATATACCAAGCATCAACTGGATCTTGTTTTTAGGTTGTATCGGCGTTGTGCTTTACTTCAGGCATTCCGAAGAAATGGAAGCGGCCTATGGTCTGGCCATTAACCTGACCATGTTAATGACTACTGTTTTGTTGATGTATTATTTGAAGTCCATCAAAAAACTGAACCGCATATTGGTGTATGGATTCTTCATACTCTTCACGACCATTGAAGGAGCCTTTTTGATCGCCAACCTGGAAAAATTCTCAAAAGGTGGCTATGTGACTTTAATCATTGGCGGTGCTTTAATGATAGTCATGTACGTTTGGTACCAAGCCAGAAAAATCAAAAATCGTTTGACAGAATTTGTGAAGCTGGAAGAATACTATCCTTTGATCAAAGAACTGAGCCGTGACACGTCTGTCAACAAATACGCTACACACGTAGTATACCTGACCAGTGCAGATTCTGTGAAAGAAATTGAATCCAAAGTCATTTATTCCATTTTCCAGAAACAGCCGAAGCGTGCGGACATCTATTGGTTGCTGCACATCGATGTAGTGGATGAGCCGTATACAATGGAGTATAAAGTCAACACCATTCTTCCGGATGATTTGATCCGGGTAGATTTCAAACTCGGTTTCCGTATCGAACCTCGTGTCAATCTTTTCTTTAGAAAAGTAGTGGAAGACATGGTGCAAAACAAAGAAGTGGATTTTACCAGCCGTTATACTTCCTTGAGTAAACGTAACCTCATCGGTGACTTCAAATTTGTTGTGTTGGAAAAACACTTAAGCCATGACAACGACTTGCCCTGGAAAGAACAATTGGTCATGGACATCTACTTTTTACTGCGCCGTATGAGTTTGTCGGAAACGAGTGCCTTCGGCTTGGATACAAGTACTGTAACGGTAGAAAAAGTCCCGTTGGTGATCAGTCCCGTGGAAGGTGTTACCTTAAAACGTATTCCTTAAACGAATATGAATCGCTCGAAGAAAATATTTGTCATCGTTGCGGTATTGTTCACGCTGGTGGTCATCGCCTTTGCCCTGGATATGTGCTCACGCACTACACCTCCATGGGAAAAGAAAACAGATTCGCTGAAGAAATATAAAGTCAAGCAGTATCAAATTACTAAGAAAAAACTTCCACCCACAACGCTTAAACCATGAGCTGGACCGAACAGAACAATAAGCTGAGTAAGGAATTTGTTTTTAAAAACTTCTCTCAAGCCTTTGCTTTCATGACACAGGTGGCGCTACTGGCTGAAAAAGCAGACCATCATCCTGAATGGAAAAATGTGTGGAACAAAGTTTGGATTGACCTCTGCACACACAGTGAAGGCAGTACGGTCACCAACAAAGATCGTGAACTGGCCAAAGCCATAGATGCTGTTTACCGTCCATGAGTGAGTACGGAAAATTATACCTCATACCAACTCCCATTGGTAACCTCGAAGACATCACGCTTCGTGCCATTCGCATTTTGAAAGAGTGCGACTTGATCCTGGCAGAAGATACCCGTGTTACTGTTCATTTGCTGAAGCATTACGAGATTGAAAATAAATTGTCGAGCTTCCATTCATTCAATGAGCACAAAGCCCTAGAGCGTGTGATCAGTGAATTGGAAGGCGGTAAAAACATTGCCTTGGTCAGCGATGCCGGCACACCCGGTATTTCAGATCCTGGTTTTTTATTGGTAAGAGGTTGTGTACAAAAAGGCATCGCCGTAGAATGCTTACCTGGCGCCACTGCACTGATCCCGGCTTTGGTGATGTCGGGATTTCCAACCGACAGTTTCGTATTTGAAGGTTTTCCTCCGGTAAAAAAAGGAAGAAAAACATGGTTCGAACAAATCGCCAAAGAAGAACGCACGGTCGTGTTTTACGAATCGCCCCACCGTCTTCTCAAAACATTGGAAGAATTGATTTCATCGGGACAGGAAAAGAGAAACATTTCCGTAGCACGTGAACTCAGCAAAAAATTTGAAGAGATTGTTCGCGGTACACCGGCAGAAGTATTGCATCATTTTAATACCAACATCTTAAAAGGAGAATTCGTTATCGTACTCGATCGCAATACTCCTGAAAAAAAACGTAGCCGCGACGAAGATTAATTTTGCGTATGAAAAAGAACCAACGCCTGCTTTTCTTTTCTCTGTCTGTGTTGTCGTCGCTCTTGCTTTATCTGGCCTGGCCGGTATCGCCTTTGTTTCCTTTGATCTTTATTGGCTTCGCTCCACTATTGTACATCAACGAACAATTAGGTACTGAGCGTTTGAGACTTTGGTCATTCTCCCTGTACATTTACACAGCGCTCGCTTTGTTCAACATCTTTACCACCTGGTGGGTCTGGAACTCTACTCCTCCGGGTGCCCTCTTTGCGATGTTGGTCAATGCACTCTTAATGCTTATCCCCTGGCTGGCCTATCGTTTTACAACTTACCGTATGAAAATGGTATGGTGGTCACACTTCAGCATCGTCCCTTATTTTATTGCTTTTGAATACTGGCACCTCAATTGGGAACTGTCCTGGCCCTGGCTGACATTAGGTAACTCTGCTGCTTTATTTCCGGAACTGGTGCAGTGGTACGAATATACAGGTGTATTGGGGGGTTCGTTTTGGATTCTCATCAGCAACGTGTTGGCGTTTTTGTGTTTTGTCTATTACAGAAAAAAACGTGCACGTTTCAAGTCCATGGTGTACCTGGCACTGAGTGTGGTATTGCTTCCCGCCTTTTATTCTTACCTCCGTTACCTCACTTACGAAGAACAGGGAACAGGAAAAGAAGTGGTAGTGATTCAACCCAACATTGATCCCTATACACAAAAATATCCGGGCACTAAAAATTTTATCCCATACGACGAACAATACCAACGATTGGAAAAATTAAGTGAAGATGCGATGGGCAGCAATACCGATTTTGTCCTATGGCCTGAGACTTCTTTTCCGGATGACATCGTAGAAGATTCCGATACCTCTAAATTATTTGCAGGCAATGCGATGTTTAGTGAGTTGATTCGCTTTGTCAATAAACATCCGGCAACAGCGTTCGTCATAGGAGCAGACAGTTACCGTTTTTTCCCTTCCGCTAAAACAGATGAAGGAATAGCCTACCCTACTCAAAATCCAACGGTGTTTTATACACCTTATAATACAGGACTATTTCTTGAAAAAGGTAAAGCTCCCATCTTCTATCACAAATCCAAGTTGGTTCCAGGTGTTGAAGTATTGCCTTATCCGGAAGTGCTGGGCTTTGTAACGAGTGGTCTTGGTGATATGGTGGTGGCTTCTGTAGGCAAACAAAAACTACGTACTCCTTTTAAGAAAAATGACAGCACTTCTGTTGCTCCTATCATCTGCTACGAATCCATCTATGGTGAATTCTTAGGAGAATATGTAAAGAACGGTGCAGGATTAATCTTTATCATTACCAACGATGCCTGGTGGGGCAATACAGCCGGGCATAAACAACATTTTCATTATGCACGGTTGCGTGCGATAGAGCAACGCAAATGCGTGGCAAGAGCAGCGAATACAGGCATCTCCGGTTTCATCAATCAACGCGGTGACGTGATCGATCAAAGTAATTATGACGAACAACGTACCATGCGCCATACTCTTTTGTACTATCCAAAACCAACTTTGTATACCTTAATAGGAGACTTATCCGGTCCTGTTGCTCTTCTGGGAACATTGGTATTTCTTATTTTCGGTATTGTCGGTAAAAAAACGCATGAATAATTCAGACTTAGCTACCCTGTTAAAAGAAGTAAGGAAAAGTGCTGCCAAGGCTGCTGCTTTTCAATTGAACGAACTGAATCGTTTCAATGCCAGCGACATTGTTTATAAAGGGAAAAACGATTTGGTTTCTTATGTCGATAAGCAAACAGAAGAAATGCTTGTCGCGGATTTATCTAAACTCTTGCCGGAAGCCAGTATCATGGCAGAAGAAGGAGGTATAAAAGACAACAAGACCTTACAATGGGTGATTGATCCCTTGGATGGTACTACCAATTACTTGCATCGCTTACCTGTTTTTTCCATCAGCATTGCTTTGCGTGAACATGGAAAAGAAATAGCAGGTCTCGTGCACGAAGCCAATAAAAACGAATGTTTCTACGCTTGGGAAAACGGAGGTGCTTATTGCAACGATGAAAAGATAAAAGTTTCACAAGCAACTACTTTAGACCGCTCGTTAATTGCCACAGGATTTCCTTATAGTCTATTGGACAAAACAGATGCTTACTTTGAAATCATGAAGGAGCTGTTGCTGCAAAGTCACGGCTTGCGCCGCTTCGGCTCAGCAGCAGTAGATTTGTGTTATACGGCTTGCGGAAGGTTTGAAGGATATTTTGAATTCAACCTGAAAGACTGGGATGTGGCTGCAGGAACGCTTATTGTAAAAGAAGCAGGAGGCAAGGTAACTGATTTTAACGGAGGTGATAATTACCGCAGTGGCCACGAAGTATTGGCTACCGGTCATATCCACGAGGAGTTATTGAAAGTGATTCAAAAACACTGGTAGAACTTTTTCTATAAAAAATTAGTTAAGTCAACATGTGGCAGGAAATCAGCATCGGTTTTTTATTTGGAATAGCACTTTTCTATTTGGGTAGAATGGTATACCGCCAATTTACAAAAAAAGAAGGTTGCGGAGAAGGTTGTGGTTGTAGCAGTGCCAGTGCAGTCTCGATGGAAGAGATTGAGAAGAAGTTGAAGGCGGATAAGAGGTTTGGAAAGGTGAACGGTGAACAGTGAACAGTTGCTCAATTACATTTTATATAAATAAAGAAGCCTATAGCATAATCATGCTATAGGCTTCTTTATTTATTCCTTGTTCACTGTTTACCGTTCACCTTTCAACCAACCTAGCGCTTCTTCTGCCCTCTCGCACTCTTCGGTTTCCCGTATTTCAACTTGTGCGCTTCTCCTCTTCTGATTTTATTGTTGACTTTTTTATTCTTCTCCAGCTTCTCGTGAAAGGCAGGTCCGGCTTCTTCTCGCTTGGGAGTTTTAACCAGAACATTTCTCATTTTCACTTTCGGCAATTCATCGTCCATCAACACTTCCGAAATCACCAGATGCGCAGGCAATGGAGCCATGTCCACCTGAAAATTCATCAACGCTTCGATGCGTTCCAGATTTTCCCAATCTTGTTCTGTAATGAATGTTCTTGCCTCGCCCTTTTTATCTGCACGGCCTGTACGACCGATGCGGTGAATATAATTTTCAGGAACTTTCGGTGCATCAAAATTGATCACGTGCGTTACACTGGAGATGTCAAGCCCTCTGGCCACGATGTCTGTAGCAATGAGTATTTTATAGGTTCCGTTTTCAAATTGCTTGACGGAATTGAAACGATGATTTTGTTCTTTGTTAGAATGGATCACACCAAGATGTCCCGCAAAATCCTTCTCTAATTTATCAAAGATCAAATCCGCCAACTGTTTGGTAGAAGCGAAGACCAATACTTTTTTCATGGTCTCGTCTTCTTTTAAAAATAATTCCAACAAATTAATCTTCGTATTGAAATTAGGAACACGGTAACCGATTTGAGTGATGTTATCCAGCGGTGTGCCTGTAGGCGCCGCTTCTATCTTGATGGGATCATCGAAATAATCTTTGATGAATTCCTCTACTTCTTCTGTGATGGTCGCGGAGAACATTAGGTTTTGTCGCTTGACAGGCAGCAAGTCTATAACCCTTGTCAACTGTGGGCGAAAACCTAAGTTCAGCATTTCATCGACTTCATCAATGATCAAGCGCTTCACATTTCTAAGTTTCAACACACCCGTCAAAGCCAGATCCAATAATCTTCCGGGTGTAGCGACTAATACATCCAACCCGTCATTGACCATTTCTCTTTGTGTATCGATCTTGGTGCCACCGTATACACCGCCAACACGCACTTCCATGTAAGCGGTCAGTTTCTTCACTTCCTCTGCTACCTGCACCACCAATTCACGTGTAGGAACAAGAATTAAGATTTGAGGCAAACCATCTTTGGCAAATTTCAATTGTCTTAAACAAGGCAGCAGATAGGCCAATGTTTTACCCGTACCGGTTTGCGCGATGCCCACGACATCCTTTCCAGACATCATCACAGAAAATCCTTTTTCCTGAATAGTTGTCGGATGCACATAGCCTAAATCGTCTAAGGCATTGAGCAAAGCATTGGAGAGGTTGAGTTCCTTGAAAGTCATGGCTGCAAGTTACGATTTTTTGAAATCAATGATTGCTAAAAGTAACTTTAACGTTGTTTTCGCAAATAATCCACATAATTGCCGATTTCGGCTGTCCAATAAGGAAATTGGTCTTCTGGCGTATAGGTATCCAATAACTTGATCAATTGTTTAACGCCTTTCTTATTGCCTAATTCGTTTTGTTCTTCTAAATGCAAAATCAAATCATAACGAAGATTGTCTACAAAATAGATTTGATCCTGACTATTCATGTTAATCGATTTTGTCAATTCAAAAGCCTTTGTGATCTCTGACAGATAGGTCTCGAATGCGTAAGGCTTTTCGCCTTTAGTATTCACCTCACTGACCAGAATCTTTGACAAGGAACATTCTTTTAAACCCAATTGATCGTCTTTACTAAAACCTATGGTGAAATAAACATCCGATTCAAATTCATTGGCTTTCAAAATACTTAAGAACAATTGATCGCTGCGCTGCAAGTAACCATCATAAACGGGTGTCGATACTTTCCACGAAAAATCCTTATAAGCATATTTATTTCTTACCGTTACACTAGAATCTTTCCAAGGCAGGTATTCCATCGTATCGATGACAGCCTGCGGTTGATCAAATGCCACATGAGATTTGGATCTAATAAATTGTGGATACCAGGTTGTATTCAATAAACTGATGTCAATGACGGTAACATCTGGCCGATAATTCTGAATGGTTTGCAAATACCACAAGGAGAAAGTCATGTTGTCGCCTGAAGAAATCAGTATAGCATGTTTGCTGCATTGACTTAAGATTTTCCGGTTTACGTTTAAGAAAAAATCACTAAAGCCACCGCGCCGTTTACCTTCGTTAAAGGCCCAAACCATAGAGTCTGTTTTGTCACGGTTAGCATAACACATCGCCATAGATCCCCATTCTGCTGTGAGTTTGGAATAAGGATCTAAAACAACTAACTCGCCCGTATACTTTGGCGTCAATTGAATGACTTGCTCTAATTCTTCGCTGGAACGGTAATTCAAATCCAAATTCATGTCCACAATAGCACTGCCGTCTTTGGCATTGAGACGACTGTAAGCATAGCCTAAAAAATAATGTGCTTCCGGATTTTCAGGCTTCAACGCAACCGCTTTTCTGAAATCGGCTACCGCTTCTGTAAAATTCTGCTCTTCAAATTCTTTTTTAAACTCCGCTTTCCCTCTCGTCATCAACGTCTCAAAGCTTTCCTGCTTTACCAGCTGCGCAAACGAAGTTGTAATCGAAATGAATAAAATAAATAACGTAATCCGCATGTGACAAAGGTTGACTTAATCTCTGAATCTTTTCAACTCTGTTTTCTCAAAGGTCCATTCCGGGGAATACAATTTATCTGTTTTTGATAAATCATACCAGGGAGAAAGTTGCGCCTCGTTTCCATTCACCAATAGATGAATATTCTGAGCCGGCATGTAGCTTTGAGCAATCGTCATGATTTTCTTCCCTGTATTTTTTCCTGCCGCCACATCCATCACAATGACCGCGTGGCCTGGAGAACCACCATGGATAAAGACATCACCCGTTTGCATACTGTCAATGGGAACAGTTCTTAGCTCTTTGGACAATGAAAGTGTTCCGGCGTATAAGAAAACAAAATTCATGTAATCCCGAAATGTAGTATAGGAATAATCTGCCGGTTTAGAGGCATACCATGTTGTCGTGTTGCCACTCACCTTTATTCGATTGCCTTCTGCCCATTTTCTATAATCGAAACGAAAACCATTCGTAAAATTAAAATGGATCTTGTCGTATAGTTTTTGCTGGTATAAATACTCCGCTCTTAATCTCATCACTGCGTCTGCACACTGTTGCAAATCTTTTTCTCCTACATCGATATCCAAAACAGCTGCATACACTTCTGAATTGTATTTTTCTTCCCCATTAAAATAGTACACTTTTGAACCGTGTTTTTTCAAAGGAAAATTGGATAAAAAGAAACCAAAGCTCTTCTCAGCATAAGCTTTCCTTACAAATCCTTCAGGACAATTGATTCTAGTCGCAATCGTTTTTCCACTGGTATCTATAATGCTTTCTTCAGTATTAGAATTGGATAAACCGTTAAGTTTAAAAAGTTTTTCTCCTGTTTCTGTTTTATCGCATGAAGCCAAGCCTAACACAGACATAAAAAAAAGGAGAGGAATATACGGTTTCATAGTTGGTTACTTATTCAAAGGATAAACTCCATCTTTTCATAAAAATTGCA
>JAQBNS010000070.1 GCA_028288405.1 Chitinophagaceae bacterium | reverse complement strand
AGCTGCACATCGTAGTGCATCATGTCCCAGGTTACTTCATTGCCTGCGGCCATCCACTTGTTGTGCCAGGTGGCTTTGCCATCACTGACTTTTACGTTTGCTTTTTTAGCAGCAATCGTTTGGTCATGAAGAGTAGCACTTACAACAAGACTTCCATTTTCTTTATATCGGCGTGCCGTTTCTTTTATTACAGCAAATGCTTTGGGTAAAACATCCCACAGCACTTTCTCCAATTCCGTATTGCGTTGAGTTTCCAGTTCGTCAATCTTCTCAAAAATCTCTTCCTTCTGATTGATGGTCAATTCCGGTTGATCTGCGATTTTATTGTGTAGACTTTTTAATTCCTGATCTATAGTAGCCAAACGTTCACGGATTGAACCTTTCAACTCTTCTGTTTTTCCTCTTAACTGATCGTCAGAAATAGTGGTCAATAAACCGAATTCCTGATTGGTAGCTTCAACGAATGGTAACAGTCTTTTGACATCTCGTTCAGACTTTGTACCAAATACTTTTTTAATAAAACCTAACATGTGCGCTTCTCTTAATTCTTTATAAGGAGTATAAATTTACATTTTTTTCAGGAAGTACGGCTATTCATGCGCCATAAAGAGAGAGATCAACAGTCCCTTTAAAGACCTTTTTTGCCGGACCCATCAAATAAATATTGCTGAACGTATCACCTGTACGTTCAAAGGAAACAGCTAAATCTCCTCCTTTGGTCAAAATACGAACAGGTGAATGCATGCCATCGTAGGATGCTGCAATGGCGGCGGCTGTAACACCGGTACCGCAAGAATACGTCTCGTCTTCCACGCCACGCTCGTATGTCCTCACGTTCAATACCATGCCATCTTTCTCCATAAAATTGACGTTCGTACCTATTTCTCGGAAACGATCGTTGTAACGGATTTTTTTTCCTTCCTCAAACACCTGAAAATCATTGATATTTTTGACCCAAGCCACATAATGAGGGGATCCCGTATTCATAAATAGAAAGCCGCCGTTTTTTTCTACACCTGACACATCTGACATCTTCAGGTGTACCCAATTGTCTTTTAAATAGGCTTCATGAAGTCCATCCGCTGCCATAAAGGTCGTTTTGTCACCTATTACGCCCAGATCATGTGCAAATTGTACGGTTGCTCTTCCCCCATTTCCGCACATAGAACCGATTTTACCATCCGAATTATGGTAAAGCATCTCAAAATCAGACGTTGCATGATTTCTCAATAAAATCAAACCATCCGCACCTATGCCAAAACGGCGGTGGCACAACTGTTCAATCAATGCCACATTACCCAATGGAAACTGGTTTTCACGGTCATCGATCAAGATAAAATCGTTACCTGTCCCTTGGTATTTGTAAAAAACTACATTCATAAGCATATGCTCTTAATGGCTACAAACATATAACAGTATAATTGGAATAAAAATTACCACAGAGGTATTTTAAAGTGGAATGATGAAGTTTGTTGAGTAGTTAAATCATTGGGAGGAGAGATTTTTTTTGTTTTTAATAACGTAATGGATAATGATCAAGATGTGAGTGATTTGGAGGTGTCCACGCTAGCCAATTGGTGTGTAATGCCACCTTTACAACAGCGTGGTCGGGCTATCACTCCAAGTCCGTCTTCCCTCATGCCCTGCGCACTTCGGGCTTTCCGTTCTATCCCTCACCCGGTTTCCTTAATTCTATTTCAGCTGCATTAGGGATAGAAGCGGAAAGCCCACAGCGAGGCCGTAAGATCGTATATCATCACAGCTTCATCCGAGCGAGGACTTGTAGCGGATAGCCCGGCCCCGCACGAAACGTCATGCTATCCTAACAGTTCTATGCGGGGAAATGCCCAAGAGAAATTTAAACTCGCCATCACCATCTTTTATAATCAAATACCAATTTGCTTTCCATAAGTCTGAACTGCTCTACACTTAAATACCCTACATTTCCATACTGTCTATAAATAATACTTTCCATCTATTCCTTCCCTTAACAGATTTGAATATCTTTGACCATGAGAAAAACAGCATCCTTCATCGGCTTCATCGCCTTATTCTTCTTGTGTGCAGATGTACCTAAAATGCACAATGTTACTTTGGTAGATGGGGTCAATGTGTTGTTGCCCAAAGACTTTTTACCCATGTCTGACGATGACATTGGACAGCGCTATCCTTCTACTAAAAAACCTGTTGCTTTTTATACCAGTTTGGATCGAACAGTAGACTTCGGTTTCAACATCAGTAAATCCAGATGGTCTGGCGTTGACATTGATTTGTTGCACAAGATTTATAAATCTACAATCGTAGAAAGTTATGAGAAGGTCACCTTCATAAAAGATACCGTAGAACATATCAATGGCCGCCCTTATTCTGTGTTCGAGTTTGTCTCTACTTTTGATAAAACAACCAAGTACCAGTACTTTCAATTCACCATTTTAGCACAAACCAAAGTAGAGGCCACACAGGAGACAGGAGATCTTGTACCGGGAAATGCCAACCACATCCTCATTTTCAATTTGACTGCTCCTTCGGGAGACCAGGCGAAATGGCAGCCTGTAGCTTCTAAAGTCATGAACTCTATTCGTATCAATGCCAACAAAGCCAGCAAAGCCATTCCCCAAGTGACGCAACCCGAAGTAAAGGGCTTGACTCCTAAAACAACGTTGGAACAACAGAATAAAAACAAGACCAAAAAGAAAGATGCTAACGGTTCAAAGTGATGAACACTACATGCGCGAAGCTTTGAAAGAAGCACGTAAAGCTTTTGATCAGGATGAAATGCCGGTTGGCGCTGTAGTCGTATGCAAAGACCGCATCATTGCGCGTGCCTACAATCAAACCGAGCAACTCAAAGATCCAACGGCTCATGCAGAGATTTTGGCTATCACAGCAGCTTGCAACTACCTGGGGTCAAAATACCTCACAGAATGTACCTTGTATGTGACACTAGAACCCTGCAGCATGTGTGCAGGTGCTACGTTTTGGGCACAAATACCTAAGATTGTCTATGCAGCACACGATTTGAAAAGAGGATATTCTGTCTTTAATAAAAACATCGTTCATCCTGCCGCGCAAACACAGTCTGGTTTGTTTGCCACTGAATCGGAAGAACTGTTGAAAGAATTCTTTACTAAACTTAGAAATTAATTTACCTTTGCTCATCGCACAACAAACAATTGTTCAACTTTTAAAATAACCTACCTATGGCATTTGAATTACCTGCTCTTCCTTATGCGACCAATGCATTGGAACCAAACATCGATCAAGCTACCATGGAAATACACCACGGTAAACACCATAACGCTTACGTAACCAACCTGAACAAAGCATTAGAAGGTTCTGATTGGGCTAACAAGTCTTTGGAAGAATTATTGAAAAACATCAGCAAGACGTCTGCTCCTATTCGCAATAACGGTGGCGGTCATTACAACCACTCTTTGTTCTGGACATTGCTTGCACCAAACGCAGGTGGCGCTCCAACAGGTGCTGTAGCTGAAGGCATCAACAAAGCATTTGGTTCTTTCGACAAATTCAAAGAAGAATTCGCTAACGCCGGAGCAACTCGTTTCGGTTCTGGCTGGGCTTGGTTGATTGTAAAAGAAGATGGTTCTTTAGCCATCACGTCTACTCCTAATCAAGACAATCCTTTGATGGATGTTGCGGAAGTAAAAGGCACACCAATCCTGGGTCTTGATGTATGGGAACATGCTTACTACTTAAAATACCAAAACCGTCGCCCGGACTACATCGCTGCTTTCTGGAATGTAGTGAACTGGACTAAGGTGAATGAACTATTGGCTAAGGCTACGAAATAGTTTCATACAATCTTCTTATTAACAGAAAAGCCCTGATTACATCAGGGCTTTTCTGTTTAAGGGACGAGC
>JAQBNS010000053.1 GCA_028288405.1 Chitinophagaceae bacterium | reverse complement strand
TACAATGTGATGCTTCCACCCATTCCACAATCCTTAAACGGTTTCTCCAGATCGGTTTGAGCACATAAAGAAAATGGGAGGAGAAAGAATAAAAGAAGATAATTTTTCATGTTATTTTTTATGTAATGAAGATTTTCTGGTACGCGTGTACAACCAGGCCCATCGGATCAGAATGAATTGGAAGACTAGTCTAATAACAGTAAGTAGAAAATATTTATTGCCGGTTTTATAAAAGTCAACAGACTGCGTTCCGTGAATAATAAAGAAATAAACGATCAGCATCGCTATAATAAGCCAGGCTGAAATTTTTCTTGTCTTCTCCGGAATCAGTAACATAGCCAATATAATTTCTGCTACGCCACTCAAATATATAAGAAGCAAAGGATGCGGCATCCATTGTGGCATGATCCATAAGAATCTTTCTGGAAATAGCAGGTGTATCAAGCCAACAGCAGTGTACACAACAATCATCAGATAAAATAAAATCTTTCCTGTCTTCATTGCCAACCGGTAATTTGTTTGATGAAAGGAGCAAACTGTTCGGCCATTCTCTGATGCGTTGCTAAAGAAGCATGCCAGTCCTCTCCGTAAGGAGGCAACTGCTGATCTAATTTAAAATAGTATACTTCTTTATCTCCTGTCGCTTTTCTGCTTTCTACGACCTTCTGCACATCTTGTTGAATACGTGTCAAACAATTGCGGCCTACAGGCCAACTGTCCGACATGCTCGCTCCGGTGACGCAAACGATTTTTGCTTTTGGATAACAGGACCTGATCTTTTCTACAAAGCCCAGGTACGTTTGAGTAAATGCCGCGTCATCCAACTCATCCCCATTGGCCTCCGGATAAAAATCATTTGCTCCCAGTTTGATAACGACTACATCCGGTAGTTCTTTTTTCATATCCCACGAAACACTAAACGGATCGTCAGGAAAAACGCGGGAATAAATTTTAGGTAAAGTACCCTCCTCGCTTCCTGTATTGTTTCTGTACATGCCTCTCCCGGAATAAGCGATGCAGCGATACTCCGCATTCAATGTACGCGATGTGATCGCACTATAGGACAGGTAATGATTTTCATTCTTGCTGTGAAAGCCTGTACCCGGATTGCCTTCCGGTGGTGGTGCAATGCTGGCCTCGTTTCCATAACCGCAAGTGAAAGAATCACCAATAAATTCTATCCTGTACTTTTTCTCTACCGGCTTTTCCAATATTGTTCCGTGAGGTGCTTTGAAACCTAAGAATGCACAGCTTCCCACTAAGCATTCTGTTCTTTTAAACAGTTCAATGCTGTGTCTTTGATTTACCAAACCACTCGCTAACAGATAAGACTGTTTTCCCGTTGTTGTTTGTAGCGTCTGAACTACTTTCTCATCGACTAATACAGTGAAGTAATTAGTTGTCCTTTCATCTCCTGTTGCAAAATCTTCCAATAGCATGTGCAACTCCGTACCTGTAAAGATTGTTTTAATGGAAACGCCCGAGTAACAAAAAGAGGGCCGGACAGGATTTGTAAAATCAATTCGGCCTGCGTATACAATTTCAGGAGCATCGGCTGGAAAAACAATTGATTTGTTTTGAGCCATGCCCGTTGCGTTCATTAAAAACGCCAGTGATACTAAAATGAAATGCTTCATGTTCTAGACTTATATCTTAATATAATAAAAAAGGAGGACCTAAATCCCCCTTTTTAAAATGATTCTACTATTCTTATTTCTTTATAATTTTTATCACCTGCTTACTGTTTTTTAATTCCACTTCGAGGAAATAAATGCCTGCTGCGAGACTTCCTACATTCAACACTTTTTCATTTCCAAAGTTTCTTACATTTTTACCACTAAGATCTCTCAACTGCATGGCTAGAATTTGATCTGTTCCTTTATACTCTATACTAAGCTGATCTGATACCGGATTAGGATAGGAATAAAATAAGTCGCTATTTTTTTGATCATTAACAATAGCTGTATAAATGCCACCAGATTGAGGATCAAATTTATACAGCTCATAACCTGTGCTAGACTCATTACCAATGTAAAAGAATTTTGTATCTGTGGCATATAAGCTTCTAGAATATGTTTCCGCTATACCATATAAAACAATCGATGAAGAACCAATTTCCCATATGTCTTTATCCGAACTGGTATAAATACTATACCCTGCTGCATAAAGTTTACCACTGCCACTCACAAGCTTTCCAAAAATACTTGTTTGTACTAGGGCATCTGCAAACTCAACGTGTGTATTATTAACAGTGCCATCTGTGCTGTATAAATGAAAATAAGTATCTACCGTACCATTTTCTGCAGTTGGGAAATAAAGTCTATCGTTGTACAAAGCTGAATAGCTTACAAAATCAAAAGGGATATTGATGTTTGAAAGAGCAACAGTTCCGCCTGTTGTGCCATCTGTTACCCAAAGCTGATACCCGTTAAAGTCAGGATCACTCAAGGGAAGCGAGGCATCAAAGAACAATTGATTGTCCTTTATAATAAAATACTTTTTATGGTTGCTTCCACCCCAGGCAAATGTTTTGATCAATTGCATAGTAGTACCATTTATAGCATAAAGACCATAAGTATTGCCTGCCATTTTTATGAAAAACAATACCTTACTTCCTAACCGTTGAAAATTCACATTGAGCTCAGAAGAATTACCGATGAAGCCCATGGGACCAGTGGCACTTGTAAGCATATTGTGTAGATAAAGTGTATCACCTTGTGCTCCTTTCACAGCAAAATACCCATTTTGAACACCGTCAAAATAAAAATCCACGAAAGGACGTGGTGCAACATAAAGCAAATCGTCAGACGAATTGTCTACTTCAATTCGGTGAAGAGACTTGTCGTCGCTGGTATAAAAAAGCCCGTTTGCAAATGCATGAAGATTATCCACTGATAAATCTTCTGAATGTTTGTTCAGAATTGTAACTGTACTACCGTTTGTAACAAACAGATTATATTTTATAGTAGACTGGTTGTATACAACAAATGCAATAGTTGTAGCATCATATTTCAGAAAAGTAGTATAGCTTTCATCTAACGTAGTGAGATGATGCAATTCAATGGTACCCTCATCCGTTCCATCGCTTACATATAAATGCCCGATAGAAGAAGCATCGTAAACGGTAAACAATACTTTGTCGCCAATATGACCAATGATATCATCGTTCAAATTATCAAACGTAGATCCCGAACCTAATGTGAGATCTTTTACTAATGTTTGATTTTGTGCTTTTGAAACAACAGTTAAAAATGCTAAACAAACAATAAAGAGTAGCTTCTTTTTCATAAAATAAATAGGATTAAAAAAGTGATATAAAACAAAAAAGGAGAAGATGCCTTCTCCTTTTCTTTTAATAAAAATTGATTACATGTGTATCGGTCTATTATCCGTAGCAGCCAGACAAGCTTCACGCATCGACTCCGTAAAGGTCGGGTGAGCATGGGACATGCGAGACACATCTTCTGCCGATGCTCTGAATTCCATCGCCACTACTGCTTCCGCAATCATATCCGCAGCACGAGGTCCGATCATGTGAACACCTAAAATTTCATCGGTAGTTTTATCCGCTAATACTTTTACAAAACCATCCAGGTCCATACTCGCACGCGCTCTTCCGGATGCTTTGAAAGGAAACGACCCGACTTTGTAGGCACGACCGGCTTCTTTCAATTGTTCTTCGGTATAACCGACTGCCGCAACTTCCGGCCAGGTATATACTACACCAGGAATCAAATTATAATTCACGTGTGGTTTTTGACCTACTAAACGTTCTGCTACGAATGTTCCTTCTTCTTCCGCTTTGTGTGCCAACATCGCCCCTTTCACTACGTCACCAATGGCGTAGATACCAGGAACAGACGTTTCCAAATGATCGTTGACATCTACACGTCCTCTTTCATCCACTTTTACACCGACTGCTTCTAAGTTCAATCCTTCTGTGTATGCTTTTCTTCCGATCGCTACCAATACATAGTCGCCTTTGATTTCAACCACTTGACCTTCGGCGTTCTCCGCTTTCACGGTTACTTCTTTGCCTTTGGTTTCAGCGCCAACCACTTTATGCTTGAACAAGAATTCAAATCCTTGTTTGCTCAATACTTTTTGCAACTCTCTTCCCAATCCTCTGTCCATCGCTGGAATCAAAGTGTCTAAGAATTCAACCACGGTTACTTTAGCTCCCAAACGAGAGTATACCGAACCCAATTCCAATCCGATCACACCACCGCCAATAACGATCAGGTGTTTCGGTACTTCCGTCAGGTTCAACGCTTCCGTAGAAGTGATGATGCGTTTCTTATCGATCGGTACAGGAGGAATGCTGATTGGTTTAGAACCTGTTGCGATGATGACATTCTTTGTTTCGATCTCCTGCGTTTTACCATCAGCAGCCGTAACTTTGATTTTGTTTTTGTTGACGAAAGAACCCATGCCCGTATAGACATCGATTTTATTTTTCTTCATCAGGAAGTTGATGCCGTCAACTGTTTGTTTTACTACATCACCTTTGCGCTTGATCATCTGGCCCAGATCCACTTTCAAATCTTTCAATTCGATACCGTGTGTCTTGAAAGTATGTGCCGCATTGTGATAATGTTCAGAAGAATCCAGCAAGGCTTTAGAAGGAATACAACCTACATTTAAGCAAGTGCCTCCAAGGCTACTGTATTTTTCAACGATCGCAGTTTTTAAACCGACTTGTGCGCAACGAATCGCTGCTACATATCCGCCAGGTCCTGATCCGATGATGACTACATCATAACTCATAGTGATGTTATTTATTTAAGTGTTAATTTTTTTTATTTGTAATTCAGATGCTTTTGAGCCTGTTTATGTTTTGGGCGTTTTAGTCCCCGTAGGGTCTCCTGAAAGGAACCCTGCGTTCTTGAATGCTAAGAGGTCTTGTCTTTCGAGAATCTCGCAGGGTCCTCTTCGAGAGACCCTGCGGGGACTTTCTCCCTAACGCAATCCATTAAACTCCCAACAACAATCTTGTCGGATCTTCCAACAATTGTTTCACACGTACCAAGAATCCAACTGACTCTCTGCCGTCGATGATTCTGTGATCGTAAGATAAGGCTAAGTACATCATCGGAAGAATCACGACCTGACCAGAAACAGCCATCGGACGTTCTACGATGTTGTGCATACCCAAGATGGCAGACTGAGGAGCGTTGATGATTGGCGTTGACATCATAGAACCGAAGATACCACCGTTTGTAATCGTGAACGTACCACCGCTCATTTCGTCGATCGTTAATTTATTGTCACGTGCTTTCAACGCCAAACGCACCACTTCTTTTTCGACTTCGACGAATGACATCGTTTCCGCATTACGGATAACCGGAACAACCAATCCTTTCGGAGCAGATACAGCAATCGATACGTCACAGTAGTTATGGTATACTATTTCTTCTCCGTCGATGTAAGCATTCACAGAAGGATATTCTAGCAAAGCCTGACAAACTGCTTTCGTGAAGAAAGACATGAAACCTAAGTTCACACCATTTTTTTCTTTGAAAGCATCCTTGTGCTTGGCGCGCAAGTCCATGATCGGCTTCATATTCACTTCGTTGAACGTAGTCAACATCGCCGTTTCATTTTTTACAGCGACCAATCTTCTTGAGATGGTTTTTCTCAAGCTGGTCATTTTTTGTCTGTCGTCTACTCTGCTTCCTGCAGGAGCTTTAGGAGCTGAAACTCCATTCGATGCGGCTGCTTTTTCCACCGGTTTATTTTGTGCGTTTTGTGCGTCTTCTTTTGTTATTCTTCCATCTTTACCTGTGCCTTGTACAGATGAAGTACTGATTCCTTTTTCATCCAATATCTTAGCAGCTGCAGGTGCAGCATGTCCTTTTGCATAATCAGATCCTCCGGAAGAAGCGGCTGTTGCGGCAGGAGCTGATGTTGCTGCTTGTGGTGCAGCAGCACTACCGGCACCTACTTTGATTTTACAAACCAAACCACCGATCGGCAACACATCGCCTTGTTTAGCGACAGTTTCCAATGTACCGGCTACTTCAGCGCGTAATTCAAATGTTGCTTTGTCTGATTCGATTTCACACAACAAATCTTCTACTTGTACGAAGTCACCTGTTTTCTTTGCCCATGTTCCGATGGTTACTTCAGAAATGGATTCACCGACTGCAGGAACTTTAATTTCTTTCACTTCACCTGTTCCGGCTGAAGGAGCTGCAGCTTTAGTCGCCGCAGGAGCAGCAGATTCCGCTTTCGCTGCGGGAGCATCTGCAGGTTTAGCAGCAACGCCACCGTCCTCGATAGAAGCAATGACCGCACCTACTTGTACCACATCACCTTCTTTCGCTTTGATGCGCAATACACCGGCCGCTTCAGAGTTCAATTCGAATGTCGCTTTATCAGATTCTATCTCTAACAAGAGTTCGTCCGCTTTTACCGTATCACCGTCTTTCTTTACCCATTTGCCAATGGTTACTTCTGTGATTGATTCGCCTACTGCGGGAATTTTAATATCTAATGCCATATACTTTTATATTTATAGGTATTGTTTTTAGCTAAATGAGAACTACCAGTAAATCGCTTTGATTTTATCTGCAAAGGAACGCTTCACTAAATCCGCTTGCGCTTCGTTGTGTGCTTTGTAATAGCCTACCGCAGGAGAAGCTGCTTCGTCTCTACAGATGACATCCATTGTCACTTGTTTGTTTTTCAACGCATACAATCTTCGCAGGATAAAGCCCCATGCACCCATGTTGAACGGTTCTTCCTGTACCCAAACAAATTCCGCTTTTGAATACTTCGCAAAAATTTGCTCCAGTTGTTTTCCAGGGAAAGGATAAATTTGTTCCATACGCACGATAGCAATATCCTTACGTTTATTATTTTGTTGTTCTTCCAACAAATCGTAATACACTTTACCTGTACACAGCAATACTCGTTTTACATTTTTAGCATCCGTATACGTATCGTCGATGATTTCTTTGAACGAACCGTTTTCAAATTCGCTCAATGGAGATACCACCAATGGATGACGCAACAATGATTTAGGAGACATGATCACCATCGGCTTTCTGAAATCCCAAGTCATCTGTCTGCGCATCGCGTGGAAGAAGTTAGCCGGAGACGTAATGTTCGCCACTACCATGTTATAATCCGCACACAAATCCAGGAAGCGTTCGAAACGCGCACTGGAGTGTTCAGGACCCTGACCTTCATAACCGTGTGGCAATAACATCACAATACCGTTCATGCGTTGCCATTTGGTTTCACCCGAAGCAACGAACTGATCGATCATCACTTGTGCACCGTTAGCGAAGTCACCGAACTGTGCTTCCCAAATCACCAAGGCATTTGGGTTAGCCATGTTGTAACCGTATTCAAATCCTAATACACCATACTCTGAAAGTAGAGAGTTATAAATTTGAATGCTGTTTTTTACTTTACCGACATTGTTCAATGCGCAGTAAGATTCGTTTGTGTCCGCATCTTTGAACACCGCGTGACGGTGAGAGAAGGTACCGCGTTGTACGTCTTGGCCTGACAAACGAACACCTTTGCCTTCTTCCAGCAACGAGCCGTAAGCCAACAATTCAGCAGAAGCCCAGTTCAACGATTTCGTTTCGAAAAACTGATCCTTTCTGTCTTTTAATAATTTTTCAATTTGCTTGATCGGTTTGAATCCGGAAGGAATTTCGCTCAAGGCTTTCCCTACTTTTTCAATGATCGCTTTGGTAATGCCTGTCTTTGGAGACTGATCAAAATCTTCCGGCTTAGAACGACGCAGTGAACTCCATTCTTTTTCCGTCTTCTGCAAAGAATATGGCAATGGTTTTTGTTTCACCATGTTCAAACGATCCTGCAACAAGTCACGGAACGACTTGTCCATGTTTTTCGCCAGTTCCGCATCTACATCACCACGGTCGATCAATTGCTTGTTGTAAACTTCTCTCGGATTCGGATGGCGGGAAATGATATTGTATAAAGAAGGCTGAGTAAATTTCGGTTCATCACTTTCGTTGTGACCATGACGACGGTAACATACCATGTCGATGAAGATATCACCCTGGTATTTCTGACGGTATTCTGCGGCAAAGTTCGCGCAGAACACTACCGCTTCCGGATCGTCACCATTTACGTGCAATACCGGAGCATCAATAATTTTTGCTAAATCTGTGCAATAGATACTGGAACGAGCGTCTTCAAAGTCAGTCGTGAAACCAACCTGGTTGTTGATGACAAAGTGAATCGTACCCCCACTTTGGTAACCTTTCAACTTGCTCATCTGAGTCGTTTCGTACATGATACCCTGACCGGCTACCGCAGCATCACCGTGGACGAGGATGGCACATGCTTTCGAACCATCTCCACCATAGAGTGCATCCGCTTTCGAACGAATGAATCCTAAGACAACCGGATTCACAGCTTCCAAGTGAGAAGGGTTTGGTGCAAGCTTCAAGTTAACTTTGTTTCCTTGTGGCGTAGAAATTTCACTGGAGTAACCCATGTGGTATTTCACATCACCATCACCCATTGTTAAATCCGGGATTTGAGTTCCTTCAAATTCTGTGAATATTTGTTCGTAGGTTTTACCTAAGATGTTCGCCAAAA
Source organism: Chitinophagaceae bacterium (assembly GCA_028288405.1). Lineage (GTDB taxonomy): Bacteria > Bacteroidota > Bacteroidia > Cytophagales > Cytophagaceae > JACMQM01. The sequence goes on along the minus strand of JAQBNS010000053.1, from coordinate 4,835 downwards.
TATTCAAACGACCACGGTGAGCCATACCGATCATAACTTCCTGAACACCCAAGTCTCCCAAGCGGTTGATGATAGCATCCAACGCTGGAATAGTAGTTTCTCCACCTTCCAGTGAAAAACGTTTTTGACCTACATATTTAGTGTGCAAGAAATTTTCAAACACCACGGCTTCATTCAGTTTAGAAAGAATTCTTTTCTTCTCATCCAATGCCGGATTGAAAGCCAGAGCTTCTTTCTCAATTTTATGTCGCAACCAGGCTAGCTTGTCTGGATTTCTAATGTAGGTATATTCAAAACCAACAGTACCCTCATATATGTATACAAGCGCTTCCATTACTTTTCTCAATGGAACCGCACCAAGACCAAGTTCTTCGCCGGCAGAAGGGAACACCGTATCCAAATCTGCATCAGACAAACCGAAGTCCGCCAGATCCAAAATCGCTTTACGATCTTTTCTTGGTCTTACCGGGTTTGTTTTTGATTTCAAGTGACCTCTGCTTCTGTACGCATGAATCAGGTAGTGCACTCTGATTTCTTTTTCAGAAACAGGCGCTGCTGTTCCGTTAGAAGAAGCGGTAGTTCCGTTCACTGCACCGTTGCCGTTGCTTGCTTTTTTCTCTCCGTACTTTTGAATAGAGAAATCGAAACCTTCGAAGAATTGCTGCCAGCTCTGATCTACAGAAGTGGGATCGGATTTGTAGGAAGCATAAAGCTCATCGATATAACTCGCATGAGCATTGGATACATAAGAGTATTTGTCCATTGTGGATTTTGTTTGATCTTTAATGACAATTCAAAGATACCAAATGGCTTAAATAATAAAAATTGCTTAACCGCCTAGGCAAATATAAATTGTAAATCAACCGTTTAAATAGTCTCTTAGGTGGTCAAACGTGGGAGTGAGTTTCCCTTTATCCAGAACCGCACAACGGGTAATCAGATCTCCGTAAGGTTGCTCCATAAGATCCGGCAATACGTTGCTAATAAACTGATTTCCAAAATCTTGAGAGGCGTCACGAGGCAGTTCGCAAGGCAAATTGTCTATCGCCATTACGGTGATGTTGCGAGGGTCCGAAAAGGGCGCTTCCAGGTCCGAATTGAAGGGATTGAAGTCGTAAGCCGGATCATAAATATTTGTTGGCTTGACTGTAGAAGGAATGGAACCGCCAATATCGCAGGTAATATCCGAAATGAGCCGGATGCGGAAGCCTGGATTATGCATATCGCTTATGCTGAATAAAATAGGCGCTTCCGGATCCCAATAAGCTGTAGCAATTAAGACATCCGCAGCAAAAGCATAGCGGGAAAAGGTCGATGTATAGCCCACAGGATTATGGTGAAAAGCAGATGCTTCGAAGGGCTCACCATCGAGTCGCTCGTTGTAATCTTTAGAGGACAACACGGTATAAACCGGTTCGCTGGTTTCTTCCAATGCTAAAAAATCATGCGGATCTAAACGTTGCATACCCACTGCCTCCATGATCTCCAGCGCTCCTTTACCTACTCTACCGGCACCGGTAATCACGAACTTCAGGGGTGGCAACTTTACATGGGTCAATTGCGACTTCAAGTCTTTCATGTCGAAGCAATCGTAAGCGTTCTTTAAATTAAACAGCTTATATTTCTTACCCAGTAACTTAAAAGTATTGTAGGCACCCACAATACCGGCAAATCTTCCGAAGGCAATGACACGATTGCCTTGCTTGTCCTTCAATGCTTCGTAATCGATCAGGGTAATTCGCTTTTCAGCGATCTCCTGAAACAAGCGCTGGTTATGGCTTTGCTTCTTGATGGTATGAGAAAAAAACAAATAGGTTTTATCGGCCATCAACAAGTGAATAGGAACTTCTTTGATGCCTAATAGAATATCACAGTCAGACAGGTCTTCCTGCAATTTCAATCCTTTCTCAGTATATTCTTTATTGGAAATGCAGCGCACGTCACTGGGCTGTATCAACAGCTCCACATGAGGATACCGTTTCAATACCTCCAGGCATTGATCCGGTGTCAGTAAAACCCGTCGGTCGACAGGAATTTTACCTTCTCTCAGGATACCAACTTTCAGCGAGGCCATCTGTTGTTTTTTTAGTATGAGGAGAACGGCGATAAAAGATAAAGCCATACTGGCCGCCAATGCGTTCCAAATTCGGGTGCCCTTTTATTTCATTGTCTGCATCACTGGCGACTTTCGTGACGATGTAAACCGTCTTGTCAATCTCTCCGTTGAGTAACCAATTCAGATTATCTGCCAATGGATTCGGCTCAGGCTGTATGTTCGCATAAAAGTAATGCGCATAACTTTTATAGCCGTGTACATAAACATACTTGTCTTCTTTCGCAATGCTCTTGTAAAAATCGATGGCTTCTTTCTGTGAAATCTCTTCTACTCTCGGCACTACTAAAGGCAATACCAATTCAATAGTCAAAAGTACCCCAACAAACAAAGCCAATATAGCCCGGAAGGCATTCTTCTTGGCATAAACACCAAACAGCAATAAGCCTGCATACAACACAACACCAGCTATCCATTCATAACCTTTCCATTGTACCGGTGCCTGAAGATTGGACCAGGTAAACGGATCATTTTGTCGGATCTCCTGCATAAAGGACAAGTTCATCCACATCTCTTTATGTGCCATCACAATTGGAATCATCACAAACACCGCAGCCAGAAGTCCCCCGATAAGTGTAAATAAAAGTCCGATCCACTTTTTACTGTAGGCTTCTCCTTTTTTCAATTGTTCTTGTATGATCCATGCACCAATGAAAGTGATCGGGAAATAACAGAAAGAAGAGTAATGAACAATTTTTGTATTGACAATAGAAAACAAAATCAACACCACCCAGAAGGAAATTTTAATCCATACTAAATAATGTTTGAGTGTTTGATTTTCCTCTTTGCGAAATAAACCTTGCATAGCGAAAATAGAAACGGGAAAGCAACCCAAAAATAAAACGACCGCATGGTAATAGAACGGACCACCGTGACCGGCATCCTGTGTTTGAAACAAACGAATTTGATAGACAATAAATTCCTGCAAAAAATAGGGGCCGTTTTTCACAAACTCTACACCAAACCAGGCGAAAGAGACGACGAACACTACGGCAGCATATTTTAAAATATCCACGATAGCAATGGCTTTCCATTGACGTTGGTAAATCCAATATACCAATACGGCAAGACCGACAATCAGCACGCCAACCGGACCTTTTGTGAGTGTGGCCATACCACCGAAAAAACCGGCGAGGTAAATATCATGACCTGACCAACCTTGTTTACGTGCTTCGGTTTGCTTAGCCCAGAAATAAATGGAAAGGAAAATGAATAAGTTAAACGTTGGATCGATAATGCCGGAGCGGAAATAAAAGTGAGGAAGAAAAGATCCCACATACGTCAGCACCCAAATGAAACCAAACTGTTCACTGACTAATTTCTTACCGATACGATAGATCACAACGAGTGTAACAATTCCAACTAAAGCATTGGGCAGTCGTGCAGCGAATTCATTGACGCCAAATATTTTCATGCACAACACTTGCATCCAAAAGAAGAAAGGAGGTTTTTCCCAAAACGTTTTGAAGTTGATCTGTACCTTGAAATAATCGCCTGTAATGAGCATTTCACGGGCTGACTCAGCAAAGTTAATTTCATCCCAGTCAAACAAACCTACATTGCCTAAAAAAGGAATGAATAACAAGGCACCCAGTAAGGCAATCAATCCTTCATTTTTATATTGTTTCATGATTTATTTTTTTAAGAGCGAAACCAAGGATTGATTGAAGGCTGCGCGACGAAGAAACGATTCTCTATTCTCCAACAAAGGGAAAATCAACGTAGTCCATGCCACAGCAACCAGTGACCCGACAAATACATCCACAGGAAAATGCTGCAACAGATACATCCTCGACAAACCGGTGAATGCAGCCAATAGAAATAAAAAGACCGTATATTTTTTCTCCGCATAAAAGCACACACACAAAGCAAAACAAAAAGCCTGCGCGGTATGCCCGGAAGGGAAACTATTGAACTTATGAATCTCCAGCCAGGGAATGTAATACACGCCCTGTGTCTCTTGAAAATAGATAAAAGGACGAGGTTCAAGGAAAGTAAATTTCAACGCTTGTATAACGAGTACCAGACTGAGAAAAGTAATCGTCACGACAATCGCTTTTCTAATATTGACAAGCAAAAGTATACCGATTAAAAACACAGCAGAAAATAAGCCGTCTCCAAAATAGGTCATAGCAACAAAAAAATAATCTAATAACGTGTCGTGGTACCTGTTGATGAACAGTAAAGGAGTTCCTTTGTCTGCGGTTAAAAGAACAACAATACAAGCCAACCAAAATAGTCCGGTCAACAAGTAAAAGAGTTTATTCCTTTTAATCAGTTCAATCACCTCGTTTACTTTTTAGGAGTCTTTGGCTTCTTTGCCGGTGGTTCCTCTTCCCGTGGGCTATCGGGACGATCACGCAGTTTTTTATCGTCCACATTTTCATTGAGAAACTGATTCAGTTTATCGATGTCGTACGACGTCACAACCTCTCCCAGTGAATTGATATTCACACTCAACCCATCCAGATCCGGATTGATCTTCGCTTTTTCTTTAGCTGTTGTTTTCTTTTTAGCCATGGTGTTCTGTTGATGTTTATAATGACGAACAACAATCAATTTTACCTTAACTCACCTGCAATACAGATACTGCTTGCTGCAAACGACCTACCGCTTCGTCTTTACCGAGTATGGATATGATTTCCATTAGATCAGGACCGGCACCGTTGCCGGTCAATGCTACACGTAAGGCTTGCATTACTTTACCCATCTTCACCGCTTT
>JAQBNS010000036.1 GCA_028288405.1 Chitinophagaceae bacterium | reverse complement strand
ATCTCAGACAATTTATAAGTTATTGTAGTCGATTAATACAAGAGTAACATTCATGTTGTTTACGCCATCGGAGATTTCGTAAAAGGTCCTGCATTGGCTCACGTGGCTTCTGCAGAAGGCATCATTTGCGTAGAAAAGATTGCTGGTCTTCACGTAGAACCCTTGAACTACGGCAACATACCCGGTTGTACGTATTGCACACCGGAAATTGCTTCAGTTGGTTTAACAGAAAAGCAAGCGAAAGAAAAAGGAGTAGAAGTGAAAATCGGCAAGTTCCCTTTCACGGCGTCAGGCAAAGCAAGTGCTGCCGGAGCGAAAGAAGGATTTGTTAAATTGATCTTCGATGCGAAATACGGAGAGTTGTTAGGCGCTCACATGATCGGTGCTAACGTAACGGAAATGATTGCAGAAATTGTAGTGGCCCGTAAATTAGAAACCACCGGACACGAAATGATTAAAGCCGTACATCCTCATCCTACCATGTCTGAAGCCATCATGGAAGCAGCAGCAGCGGCTTATGGTGAGGTGATACATATTTAAAAAAGTAATCAGTGGTCAGTAATAGTACAGTATAAAAAGGTATAAGATTTTTCTTATACCTTTTTTGTTTTCATATGCTCTACAAATTTGTCCCGGCAGGGACAACATACCGGTAGCAAAATGTTTTTAGAATGAATTAAAAGTCCCCTTTAGGGGATTTAGGGGCAAGACAGGTGGTATTAAACGACAGTCTTATTAAACAATCTGCTCGTCAACAAAATCCCAAAGAAGATCACAATACCTGCAATGATCTTTTCAGGGGAAAGAATGTCTATTCCTAATGATACAGCAAACAATGTTGCTAAGAAAGGTTGCAGATAACCATAAGCACCGGTAGTGATGGGGCTGAGCCATTGCAGAGAAGCGGTGGTGAAATAATAATTGAACAAAGTAGCGAAGAATATGATGTAAAGATAAGCCAGCCATCCCTCTGCACTGACATTAAACCAATCCGTTTGAACCGTATCTTGATAAGTGAATGGAAAGACTACAATTGCTGCAATGGCAAACATCCATTTGGTAAGGAACAGGGGTGGATATTTTTCAAGCAGTGGTTTTACAAGTACCATGTAAATGGCATAACTGATGCAGTTCAATAAAATCAATATATCACCTGTAAGATTTTTTATTTCCATTCCACCACCGGTGTATATGATTAAATAGTAGGCACCCGATGCGCTGATCATCACGCCCAGTGATTGTTTCCAGGTAGGTATAGTACGCAGAAAAATAGCAGAAAGCATAAGTACAAAAATAGGTATAGTCGCTACAATTAATGCAGCATTGATGGGCGTTGTAATACTTAGCCCTTTATATAATGTGAGTTGATTCAATGCCACTCCCATAATACCGCAAATAGCTAATCGAACCATGTCTCTAAAAGGTAAAGAGTACTTTTCTTTTGGGTGAAGGAAATAATCTAGAATGAAAAAGAAGGCAGCTGAAATCACTATGCGTGTCAATACAATGCTGTAAGGTTGAATTTCAGAAGGCATGACAATTTTAGCAATGGAATAATTCATACTGGTAAAGCATGTTGCCAAAAAGATAAATAAGTGTGCCTGAAATACCGACCGGATCATGCTGCAAGATACTAATACCGTTTATAAACAGCGGAATCGTGTAAAAAAATCTACACAAAAAATAGATCGGCGACGTTAAGAAAATTACGATAAATAATTCGAACTTTAAGGAAAGAGATCGTTACATATGGCATTGTCATTTCACGGAGCAGCCCCACTGGCAGAAAGAATGCGCCCACGAACACTGGATGAAGTGGCGGGTCAGTACCATTTGATTGGTGAAGGGAAGATATTAAAAAAGGCTGTAGAGATGGGACAGGTTCCTTCTCTTATTCTATGGGGACCTCCGGGTGTTGGTAAGACTACGCTGGCCACTATCATTGCCGAAGCAGTGAAATCGCAAATGTATATCTTGAGTGCAATCAGCTCAGGAGTAAAGGATTTGAGAGAGGTCATTGATAAATGTAAATACTCCGGCAAAGGAATTTTGTTTATCGATGAAATCCATCGCTTCAATAAAACGCAACAAGACGCGTTGCTGGCCGCTGTTGAGAAAGGATGGCTCACGCTCATCGGTGCCACTACGGAGAATCCATCTTTCGAAGTGAACAAAGCCTTGCTATCCAGGTGCCAGGTCTATAAATTAGATCCGCTCACGAAGGAAGATCTCGAAACCTTGTTGAACAGGGCCGTTGAGAAAGATGTTGAATTAAGCAAGAGAGACATTCAGCTGCAAGAGACCGAAGCGTTGATCTCTTTGTCCGGCGGTGATGCCCGTAAATTACTCAATTTGTTAGAGGCAGTAGTCTTGTCTAATCCTTCTGGTAAACTTCTGGTGACAGATGAACTGGTCATGAATACCGTTCAACAAAAAACGGTATTGTATGATAAATCAGGCGAACAGCATTACGACATCATTTCTGCTTTTATCAAGTCCATTCGTGGCAGCGATCCCAATGCCGGCGTGTATTGGATGGCACGTATGCTGGAAGGCGGAGAAGACATTAAATTCATTGCCCGCCGATTGGTTATTCTGGCTTCGGAAGATATAGGCAATGCTAATCCTACAGCCCTGGTGATGGCTTCCAGCGCGTTTGATGCGGTCATCAAGATTGGTATGCCGGAAGCTGCCATCATTCTATCTCAGGTCGTTACTTACCTGGCTTCTTCGCCCAAAAGTAATGCCTCCTATACGGCATTGCATAAAGCGCAGTCCTTAGTGTATGAGAAGGGAAACCTTGAGGTGCCTATTGCGTTAAGAAATGCACCGACTAAACTCATGAAGGATATGGGCTATGGTCAAGGTTATAAATATTCTCATGATTATGAGGGAGGTTTTGCCGAGCAGGAATTTCTTCCGGAGGAGATTAAAGGAACCAGTTTATATTCACCGGGAAATACAGCCAGAGAAAATGAGCTCAGGACTTTCCTGGCGGCACGTTGGAAGGGTAAATACGGTTATAACAAATAGTTTAGGTTACACTTATTGTATCTAATGGTATAAATGATACTTTTGGAATAATAAGTGAAACTTTTTTAATATCATATCCGCTAAATTGAATAGGTATTGTTATCATATCTTAATGATACTGAGCTCGCTGCTTGGTTTTCAGGACACGGTTGTGGGACAATCTAATCCATGGAAAGTGGACAAGTACACCTCATTTGGACTGGCGCTTCAAGGATCTTATTTTTATGGAGATGTTTCCGGAGGTATTCGTACCACCAGACCTGGTGCTGAATTTACTGTTGTACAAAAAATATCTTCTCATTCTTCCGTTGGACTAGCTGCCGGTTGGGTACGTTTACTTGGCAGCGATTACTTGAATGCGAGCTTGTACAATTCCACTCAGCAAGATAATCACGTCAGGAATTTACATTTTCGATCCGATGTCATCTCTCTAAAGGGCTTCTATCAATACGACTTATTGCCTAGTTATAAGGATTATCTTCGTCGTCCTATTTACAATATATTTTTCAAGGCAGGTTTAGGAGTCTTTTATTTTGATCCTAAAACCAAAGACAGTACAGGAAGTTGGGTCAGCTTAAGACCAATGCAAACAGAAGGGAAGAGCTATTCTTCCTACAGTGCCATGGTACCGCTTAGTTTAGGGGTACGGTATAAGATCTCTTACCATTTTGATTTTGAAGTAGAGTTCACCTACAATTATACATTTACGGATTACCTGGACGATGTGTCAGGTAACTATCCGGCGGCAGATCCTAATAACCCATCGGCTTATTATACCTTTCGCTCTGCTCAGTCAAATGATCCTCAAACCGGTAAGTCCAGAGACCTGGATTATATGACCAATGAATTAGGCTATACCATGGTGCATAATGGAGATGCATCCTATTTTCAAAATCATGGACCAGGCACTTCCAGAGGTTCACGGGCAGGATTTGACTCTTATATGACTTTGTCTGTCAGGTTAGTATATCTCATTCCCAAGCATAAGATCAATTGTCCAAGATATTAGTATAGGAACGAGCCAGGAGCTAGGAGGGACGCCTCTTTAATCGTACCTCCTAGCTCTTGGCTCGTCCCTGATTTCGGTGCAATTGTTTTAGCTGTACTCTTTTGATTAGGACTAAAAAATTCTATTTTTGTACATAAACTTTTTCTGAAATGAGTGTATTGGTAAATAAAGATTCTAAAGTAATTGTTCAAGGGTTTACAGGCTCTGAAGGGTCGTTTCATGCTCAACAAATGATTGAATATGGAACGAGTGTAGTGGGTGGCGTTACTCCAGGCAAAGGTGGTACAACTCATCTTGATCGTCCTGTATTCAATACAGTAAAAGAAGCCGTAGATAAAACCGGTGCAAACGTTACCATCATATTTGTACCTCCTGCTTTTGCAGCGGATGCCATCATGGAAGCAGCAGATGCTGGAATCAAAGTCATCATTACGATTACGGAAGGTATTCCGGTTAAGGATATGATGGCTGCCAAAAAATACATTAAAGATCGTAAAGGTATCACATTGATTGGTCCTAACTGCCCGGGTGTCATTACACCGGGTGAAGCAAAGGTTGGTATCATGCCTGGTTTCGTATTTAAAAAAGGTAGAATAGGTATTGTTTCTAAATCAGGAACATTGACATATGAAGCAGCTGACCAAATCGTAAAAGCAGGTATGGGTATTTCTACTGCCATCGGTATCGGCGGTGACCCTATCATTGGTACGCCAACCAAAGATGCGGTAGAGCTTCTGATGAACGATCCCGAAACGGATGCCATCGTTATGATCGGTGAAATCGGTGGTAACTATGAAGCAGTTGCCGCTCGTTGGATCAAAGAAAACGGAAATAAGAAGCCGGTAGTAGGTTTTGTCGCAGGACAAACTGCTCCTCCGGGACGTAGAATGGGTCATGCCGGTGCGATCGTAGGTGGTGCGGAAGATACAGCGGCTGCTAAAATGGCAATCATGAGAGAGTGTGGGATTTTCGTGGTAGAATCTCCTGCTTTGATCGGCGAAACAATGGTAAAAGCATTGAAGAAACAGACTGTTTAACAGTTTTTACGAATAAATTTTTATTAAAAAGGGACTTTTCCTACCTGTGAAAAGCCCCTTTTTTATGCCCAATCCAATTTTTTGAATAACTTCTTTTAGATCCCCGCCGTAAAACTGCATAACAAGAATAATTAAAGTAATGCGTATGAAAAGTAAGCACATCATTTACACAGCAGCATTGATTGTAGTCACTACCTTAGCCTCATTTGGGCAGAAAAAATCTGAAGGATTCGATAAAATAGTATTCGGTTCTTATGTAGTGACAGATGTTGATCTCAAAGAATTTATGATTTCTAAATCCGGTGAGATCCTATTTACAGCCAGAATGGATAAACAATATTCTCATATAGGCCACATGGAAAAAAATGCTTTGAAAGAGTTATTCGCTTATTGCAACACCAAACAATGGGATGACTTTGTAAAATTCAATCCGGGTAAGAACTATCAATTTGTTCGTCTATATAACGATAAACAATACATAGAAATGATGTGGGCTCCATCGGAAGCCAGTGCGGATATGAATGAATTGTTTGCAAAGTTACACAGTGCAGTAACCGGATTTCCTCTGCCTGAAATGGTATCGGCAAAAAAATAACAGGAACTCATAAAATTCCTGTTAGCTTATAGGGTGAAACAATAAGTAC
>JAQBNS010000031.1 GCA_028288405.1 Chitinophagaceae bacterium | reverse complement strand
ATACTTCAATCATTTTCGCATTATCCAAGGCAGAACAGAAACGTTCGAAGTCTTTATCGTTGCGTTTGTTATAGAACTCCATCCAACCGCAGCGAGAACCCGGCCACGGAAATTCCTTGGAAATGCCTTTCATCGCCAGACCCGGAACATCTTCAATGACCTCAGCCAAAGAATAAGCACGAGCACCGTTATAGGTAATGTTCAAATAAATTTCATCACTGATCAGGAATAAATTGAATTCACGTGCAATGGCAACGATACGCTTCAACATTTCCAATGGATACACCATACCTGTTGGGTTATCCGGATTGATGATGAGTATACCGATAATGTTCGGATTGTATTTTACCTGATTGTATAAGTCATCCAAATCAGGATACCAGTGATTGCTCGGATCTAATTTATAAGTGATCGGATCCTGACTGGCATGTGCTGCTTCTGCGGAAGAGTGCGTAGAGTAAGCCGGGGAAGGACCGATGACACGCAGTCCTGAATTGATGAATTGATACACTTTCGCAATCGCGTCACCCAGACCGTTAAAAAACAAAATGTCATCCGCTGTAATCTGTGCTCCTTTTTTCTCGTTGTTGAGATCAGCCAGAAACTCCCGTGTAGCCAGTATCCCTTTAGAAGGACTGTATTTGTACGAAGCATTATCCAGCGTCAATTGTGAAATGATATCACGCATCCATTGCGGAACTTCGTTGTTTTTCTGAATAGGATCACCGATGTTTTCCCAAATGATTTCCTGGCCTTGCTTTTGAATTAAGTCTGCTTTTTTAACAATTTCGCGGATCTCGTAACTTAATTCTTTAGCTCCTTCACTGAGTATTTTATGACGCATGATAACGGATAGATTAACAAATTCAGATTATGTTATGTGTATTGTTATTTTCAGTATGTATTGTTAGCAATTATGGAAGAGGCTAGTACTTATAAGGGCGTGCCCCTACGGGTCGGGCTATCCGCTCCAAGTCCTCGCTCGGTAATGCTTTATTTCTCTAACTGATTTTCTGGCTCGCTGCGGGCTTTCCGCTGCTATCCCTCACGCAGCTTTTAAACTGATAGAGCTCTTAGTAGAGATAACAAAAATATCATTTATTCTGATTAGATTGAAGCAACCATCAAAATTAAACATGGCTTCTTCTTTAGACGATATGGAAGCTTACGAACTGCTTCAAATTGAACTGGACCGTTCGCTGCACCGCTTCTTACCTACTATTCCTGATCCCTCACCAAACAAGGCACAGGTACAGCATTTTTTAAACAGCTGGATCGAATACATTTGCTTTGTGAGGCATTTATGGGTATGGGAGGAGATTGTGAAGGAGAGCACTAATGACGCTTTTATTAATTGGTATGAAGAACTATCAGGAGAGCCCTTGAGTCTGGACTTACTGAAAGAATTTCAAAACTCGTATAAATAAAAAAAGTGTGAGTTTGAGTGCGAGTGAAGAGAAATCACACTCACATTCCAAACTCACACTGTAATTGCTGTAGGAAGGGGATTCGAACCACCTACGGAGCGGTTAGCTATAGAGCAAAAAGAAAACTTTGTGGTCAACCCATACGCTACGTTTATTCCGAACTCTCCACCCCCGAGACAGGAGGGCATGTCTGCCAATTTCATCACCCTACAGTGTAGTGATGTAATCATCTTCAATGATCACGATTCAAAAGTACTACACTCCGCTCTGAATTCAAAATAATATATAAAATAAGGCAAATATTTACATTATTAATAATAAAATAAGCCTATTTTTACCAATAACATAATTAACACTTCGTACTATGGCTTCTGATTATGAATATGACAAAACAGATCTGGCAATTTTAACGCACTTGCAACAAAATGCGGCCATGCCTTATACAGAAATCGCCAAACTCGTACACGTCTCTGCCGGCACGGTACACGTGCGCATGAAGAAAATGGAAGAACTCGGTATTGTAAAAGGATCAGAGTTGAAAATTGATTATTCAAAAATCGGATACGATGTCACGGCCTTTCTTGGCGTGTACTTGCAGAAAAGCTCGTTCTACGACCAGGCACTCAAAGATCTAAAGAATATTCCCGAAGTAGTCAATGTGCACTACACGACCGGCACCTACAGCATGTTTGTCAAAATCATGTGCAAAGACACCAATCACTTACGTGAAGTGCTGCACGATAAACTGCAAAAAGTAAATGGCATTGAACGTACCGAAACAATTATTTCGTTGGAAGAATCGATTGACAGGAATATTTCATTGAAGGGGTTGAAGTAAAAATAGGTGAAGGGTGAATGGTGAAGGGTGAATGGTGAATGGTGAAGGGTAAATAGTAAACTATTCACTCTTCACCATTAAAACAACCCTCTCACCCACTCCACCAAATACTCCTTAGGTAAATTAACCAGCAAGGAAAGCAACATAAATCCTACCACCCACGGTTTTACTTTTTCAAAATAATCCTGCACATCCGGTTTTATCAAGCGCCCAAAAAAGGCTACAAACAGCGGCAAAGAAAAAGGTGCCAGGATCCGGTAATCAAAGGGATCGAAGGGTTGTATTTTTCTTAACACAACAATGGCCATTAAATAAAACAATCCAAAACTCAATAACACTTTCGTATCCCTGGATTTCAAAAAAGGTGCAGACCACCTCTTTTTGAAATAAAACAACACTGCCACTACGCCTGCTTGCACCATCAATAAAGCGACATACAGGTAATCCATTTCTCCGGAAAAGAAACACTGTCTGGCGAGTGTCAATTGATTCCATAATCCTCGGATAAGCAATAGCATAAATTGTGGCCATGACTCTTGCTCCAGTTGTACACGATCTCCTATACCTGTGTAATGACCAGACATCTCTTTATTCAGAAACAAATAATAAAAGACACCTACACTCGCAAAAAACAAGGCACTAAAATAATAGCCCGATTTTAACTTTTGCTTTTTATAAATGGAGTAAACCAATAGCAAGCCGATAGCCGGAAAATAAATCAATCCTGCATAACGGAAAAAGAACAATGCGACTAAACAAAAGAAGACTTGAAAAAACAAACGAGGCCCTGAATCCCTCTCCAGGTCTTTGAATACAAAGTAACACAACAGCAAGACAAAAAATAAAAAAGGTGCTTCCGACCAACTGTAAGAATAGATTTCAAGCATCCCAAACGAACAAAAATACAAGGCCACAAACCAACTTTTTTCTCCAAACCAGAAGAACAGCAAGCCAAATGTTAATCCCAAAAAGATCAGGTTCACAATCTTTGAAGCCACTAATGCTGAAGTACCGGTGAGCAAACCCACTCCCGCGATACACAATGGATAGCCAGCCGGCCATACAGCAAAATAGACATTCTTCTCAGGTGCTGTCGGATCAGGTGCAATCAATCCTTCTCCTTTCATCACATGATCCGCCGCCGATAAATAGTAGGTAGAATCAGGAGAAACGTAAGAAGTCGATTCGGCCATGATTCTTACAACAATCACCAAGGCAATGAATAAAAATAATACCCACAGTTTATAACGCTCTTTTACCATTTAATACACTAGAAATGAAACGACTGTCCATGCAATAACCCTCCATTGAGGCTAACTTCACACAAAACATAAATGAAATAACTCTTTTTTCTTCTTAAATCCCGTTTTAAAGTACTTCAAACCTAGGAATTTCAATATTTTATGGCAAAATGAACCCTTTTTTCCCGATTTTGTTCTATTTTTGTAATGTAGAATTGGTCTAAATATCAATCATGTCAGACAGCAACAAAATATTAGAGGAATTAACCCAGTCAGACTATAAATACGGATTTGTTACAAACATCGAAAACGAATCCGCACCTAAAGGTCTATCCGAAGATACCGTGCGTTTCATCTCTGCAAAGAAAAATGAACCGCAATGGTTATTGGATTGGAGATTGAAAGCCTTCAGACATTGGCTTACGTTGGAAACCCCAACTTGGGCGAACGTGACTTTTCCTGCCATTGATTACCAGGATATCATTTATTACTCTGCACCCAAACAAAAAGTAACACTCAATAGTCTGGATGAAATTGATCCTGAACTGCGTGCTACGTTTGAGAAACTGGGCATCTCTTTAGACGAGCAAAAAAGATTATCAGGTGTCGCTGTAGATGCCGTGATCGATAGCGTGTCTATTACGACGACATTCAAAGTAAAACTTTCCGAACTGGGAATTATTTTCTGTTCGATGAGTGAAGCCGTTCACGAACATCCTGAACTGGTGAAAAAATATTTGGGAACAGTTGTTCCGATTACCGACAACTACTTCACGGCATTGAACTCTGCGGTATTCAGCGACGGTTCTTTCTGTTACATTCCAAAAGGCGTTCGTTGCCCGATGGAGTTGTCTACTTACTTCCGTATCAACGCAGCCAACACCGGTCAATTCGAACGTACCTTGTTGATTGCTGACGAAGGCAGCCATGTGAGTTACCTGGAAGGTTGTACTGCTCCGATGCGCGATGAAAATCAATTGCATGCAGCGGTAGTAGAATTGATTTCTATGGAAAGAGCAGAGATCAAATATTCTACTGTACAAAACTGGTACCCCGGAGATAAAAACGGTAAAGGAGGAATTTACAACTTCGTAACGAAACGCGGCATTTGCGCCGGCGACCACGCGAAGATTTCCTGGACTCAGGTAGAAACAGGATCTGCTATCACCTGGAAATACCCAAGTGTCATTTTGAAAGGCGACTACTCGATCGGAGAATTCTATTCTGTAGCAGTAACCAATAACATGCAGCAAGCCGATACCGGAACAAAGATGATCCACATCGGTAAAAATACACGCAGTCGTATCGTATCGAAAGGTATTTCTGCCGGTAAGAGCCAAAACAGTTACCGTGGGTTGGTAGAAGTAAAACCTCGTGCCATCAACTCACGCAACTTCTCTCAATGTGATTCACTCCTGATGGGGGATCAGTGCGGAGCGCACACCTTCCCTTACATTGAAGTAGGCAATCCAAGTTCTATTGTAGAACACGAAGCCACCACTTCTAAAATCGGAGAAGACCAGGTATTCTATTGCAACCAACGCGGCATCGATACAGAGAAAGCGGTAGCCTTGATCGTCAACGGATATTGCAAAGAAGTTTTAAACCAATTGCCCATGGAATTCGCCGTAGAAGCACAAAAGCTTCTGGCAATAAGTCTTGAAGGAAGCGTAGGTTAATCATCATAATAATACATCAATCAAAATTTAGTTGATCAGTTTCGATTTTCAGAACTAACAACTAATAACCAACAACTAATAACTAGATATGCTTAGCATTAAAAATTTACAAGCGCGCGTAGAAGAAAAGGAAATACTAAAAGGCATCAACCTGGAAGTAAAAGCGGGAGAAGTACACGCGATCATGGGACCTAACGGATCAGGTAAAAGCACTTTGGCTTCTATCCTGGCCGGTCGTGAGACATATGAAGTAACAGGCGGTTCTATTACTTTCGAAGGCAAAGATCTACTGGAACTTTCTCCTGAAGACCGTGCACGTGAAGGAGTGTTCTTAGCTTTTCAATACCCGGTAGAAATACCAGGAGTAAGCACTATCAACTTCTTAAAAACAGCTGTCAACGCCATCCGCGAATACAGAGGTGAAGAAGCCATGGATGCAGTTTCTTTCCTGAAGATGATGAAAGAAAAAACCAAAGTCGTTGAAATTGACGAAACGTTGTTGAAACGTTCGTTGAACGAAGGCTTCTCTGGTGGTGAGAAAAAAAGAAACGAGATCTTCCAAATGGCCATGCTGGAACCCAAGCTGGCAGTCTTGGATGAAACCGATTCAGGATTAGATATCGATGCGTTGAAAATTGTAGCCAATGGTGTCAATAAATTGCGTTCTAAAAATAATGCAGTGATCGTAGTGACTCACTACCAAAGATTGCTGGACTATATCGTGCCGGATTATGTGCATGTGTTGTACAACGGTCGTATCGTGAAATCCGGTACCAAAGAATTGGCTTTGGAATTGGAAGCGAAAGGATACGATTGGATCAAGAATGAAAATACAGCGGTATAATTAGAGCATTCCCGAAATGAACCTTAAAGATTTAATTTTACAAGAATATAAAACGTTTGCTCCCAACGCATCCACTGCGGTTCCCAAAGTGTTGCGCGAAGAGTCGATCAAACAGCTTTCAGAATGGGGCATTCCGACGATCAAACAGGAGGAATGGAAATATACCAACCTGAAAAGCATATTAGAAACTCCATTCAAACTGAATGGCGGTAACGGTAAAGCAGAAGGTCTTCACTATTACAACATCAACGCTTACAAACTGGTATTTGTAAACGGCATATTGAATGCTACCCTATCTGATACCAAAGGCATCGAAGCTTTTGCTACGTTGAAATCCATTAGCGAAGCAGAACCTGCTGTGCTTGAAAAACATTTCAACAAGTTTCATCCTTTCAAGGACGGCTTACAAGCTTCAAACCTGGCCTTTGCTCAACACGGTGTTTACTTACACGTAGCGAAAGGAAAAGTCTTACCGAAACCGATTATTGTATATTTCCTTGCAGATACTACACAAGGGCCTATCCTGGCTCAGCCTCGTAACCTTGTAGTATTAGAACAAGGAGCATCTGTCAAATGGATCGAAAGTTTTCAATCGACAGGTAACGATACTTCTTTCACGAATATTTGTTCGGAGTTTTTCCTTCATCAGGACAGTCATCTGGAACAATATAAATTCCAGGAAGAAAATGACAAAGCTTACCATGTAGGAACAAGTCAGGTCGTACACCTGGAGAAAAGTTACTCGCACTCTGCTGTCATGACCTGGAGCGGAGCCTTAGTAAGAAACAACCTGAACATTCATTTGGGTGCTGAATATTGCGAAGCACATCTTTACGGATTATACTTAGGCAATAACAATAGACACATCGACAATCATACTTTAGTCGATCACGCCAAGCCAAACTGCTACTCTAACGAGTTGTACAAAGGCATATTGGATGACCAGTCAACAGGAGTGTTCAACGGGAAAATTTGGGTGCAGAAAGATGCGCAAAAAACCAATGCGTTTCAATCCAACAAAAATGTACTGCTTTCAGCGAAAGCAACCATGAATACCAAACCACAGTTGGAAATCTTTGCAGACGATGTAAAATGTTCGCACGGTGCTACTGTTGGTCAATTAGACGAAGAAGCGTTGTTCTTCTTAAGAGCAAGAGGAATTCCGGTGGCACAGGCTCGCCTGTTGCTGATGCAAGCCTTCTCTGATGATGTCTTGAATAAAATTACGATCCCTGAATTGCAGGAAGAAATCACCGCAACCCTCGCTCAACGGTTGCGTCCTTAACAGCGGAAACCATGGGCACCACGATACAAACACTCGAACATAATCTAGACATTGCTGAGATCCGCCGTCAGTTTCCGGTGTTGCATCAGCAAGTCAATGATAAACCTCTGGTCTACTTCGACAACGCAGCGACTACACAAAAGCCGTTGGCTGTTATCGATGCACTCAAGAATTATTACCAAAAAGACAACGCCAACATCCACCGTGGCATTCACACCTTAGCCGAACGAGCTACTGCTGATTTTGAAAAGACACGCGACGCCGTGAAAACTTTTATCGGAGCAGAACACCGTGAAGAAATCATTTTTACCAAAGGAACAACAGAAGGCATCAACCTCGTGGCGCAAACCTGGGGAAGAGCCAACCTGAAAGAAGGAGACGAAATTTTGATCTCTGGCATGGAACACCATTCCAACATGGTCCCCTGGCAGATGATTGCTCAGGAAAAGAAAGCCATCATCCGCATCATTCCGATCAACGACGCAGGTGAATTGTTGATGGATGAGTATGAGAAATTATTGAACAGCCGTACCAAACTGGTCGCTATCGTTCATGCTTCTAACGCACTGGGTTCTATCAATCCAGTGAAGCAAATTATTCAATTGGCGCATCGTCATGGTGCGTTAGTCCTGATCGACGGTGCACAATCTACTTCACATTTAGATATCGCAGTGAGCGACTGGAGTGCAGACTTCTTCGTGTTCTCCGGACATAAAGTATACGGTCCTACCGGCGTTGGCGTACTGTATGGCAAACGCGCATTATTGGAAGCCATGCCTCCCTACCAGGGCGGTGGTGAAATGATCGGTGAAGTACGTTACGATGGTTTTACCTGGAACGAACTCCCTTATAAATTTGAAGCCGGTACTCCGAATATAGCCGATGTCATTGCTTTGAAAGCAGCATTGGATTTTATCTCCGTATTAGGTAAACAAAATATCCGTACCTACGAAAACACATTGCTTCAATACGCTTATTCCAAACTCGAATCGTTAGAAGGTATTCGTTTTATAGGTACAGCCAAAGATAAAGTCAGCATTCTTTCTTTTGTATTCAACGACATCCACCACCAGGATTTAGGCATTATACTGGATAAAGAAGGCATTGCGATCCGCACCGGACACCATTGTACACAACCTTTAATGGGAAGATTGTGCATCACTGGAACTTCCCGGGCCTCTTTTGCTGTTTACAATACAATCGAAGAGATAGACCGTTTGGAAGCAGGATTGAAGAAAGCCATTAAACTATTCAGATGAACGTTTCTATAGACGATATACAAAAAGAGATCATTGAAGATTTCTCCATCTTTGACAATTGGGACGATAAATACGCCTATATCATTGAATGTGGAAAGAAATTAAAACCGTTGGCTCCGGAATATAAAACGGAAGCGAATCTCGTAAGAGGTTGCCAATCGCAAGTATGGTTGCATGCAGAACATAAAGATGGTCTGGTTCACTTCTATGCCGACAGTGACGCGATCATCGTCAAAGGATTGATCAGTTTGCTGGTAAGAGTATTATCCGGACATACCGCAGAACATATTGTCAAAAGTGATTTGTACTTCATTGATAAAATCGGAATGCAAAGTCACTTGTCCATGACTCGCTCTAATGGTTTGGCGAGCATGCTGAAAACAATGAAAGTAAAAGCGCTTCTATTTCTTGAACAAGAAAAAGCCAATTAAATATGACAACAGCAGAGCCTATAGCATTGGATGAACTGAAAGAGAAAGCTTTGGAGAAAATCAAACAAGTATTTGATCCGGAAATTCCCGTGAACATTTACGAGTTGGGTTTGATCTATGAGGTCAGTGCATTCCCTGTCAATAATGTATTTGTACAAATGACCTTGACTACGCCCAACTGTCCCTCTGCGGCAGCGCTGCCTGCGGAGGTAGAACAACGCATCAGAGAGATCGAAGGCATAGGCGATGTCACCGTAGAAATAACCTTCGATCCACCGTGGTCGCAGGATATGATGACCGAAGCCGCCCGGTTGGAATTGGGCTTCATGTAAAATTTAGACATTCACTCAAAACACACAAACTATGTATCCTGAAACACTGGTAGCTCCGATGCGCCAAGACTTGAGCAGTATCGGTTTCCAAGAATTAAAAACTCCTTCTGACGTAGATGCCTTCATGAATGAAAAAGGTACTTCGATCGTTGTTATAAACTCTGTATGCGGTTGCGCAGCAGGTAGCGCAAGACCAGGCGTAAAGAAAGCATTGGAATTGGCGGGTAAAAAACCACAAAAACTAGGAACCGTTTTCGCTGGTGTGGACAAAGAAGCCACACAACGCGCCAGAGAATATACTTTACCTTACCCTCCATCTTCTCCTGCCATCGCTATTTTCAAAGACGGAGA